>JAPWUZ010000170.1 GCA_028275265.1 Armatimonadota bacterium
GACGCCATCAAGCGCTATCGCGAGTGCATCAACTTCCTCATCCACTATGTGAAGGACCAGAAGTACACGCTGCGCTTTGCGATGGAGCCCAAGCCCAACGAGCCGCGCGGCGATATCTTCCTGCCCAACGTGGGCGCAATGCTGGCGTTCATCGAGACGCTGGACGACCCCGCTATGGTGGGCGTCAACCCCGAAGTGGCGCACGAGCACATGGCGGGCTTGAACTTCACACACGCGGTGGGACAGGCGCTGGAAGCAGGCAAGCTGTTCCACATTGACCTCAATGCGCAGAAGCTCAACCGCTATGACCAGGACCTGCGCTTCGGGTCGGAAGACATCAAGGGCGCGTTCTTCTTGGTGAAACTGCTGGAGGACCATGGCTACGACGGTCCTCGGCATTTCGACGCGCACGCCTACCGCACCGAAGACGAAGACGGCGTATGGGAGTTCGCGAAAGGGTGTATGCGCACCTATCTCATCCTGAAGGAGAAAGCGAAGCAGTTTAACGAGCATCCCGCCATTCAGGAGCTGCTGGCGCAAATTCAGCCCCGCGACGCCGAGCTGGAGAGCCTGATGAGCCATTACTCGCCACAGAATGCGCAGGCTCTGCGCCAGAAGCAGTTCGACATCGACGCGCTGGGCAAGAAGGGACTGAACTACGAGAAACTGGACCAGCTGGTGATCGACCTGTTGCTGGGAGTGGCGTGACGCTGTGTGCCGGGCAGCCCTCCGATGGGCTGCCCTGTTTGGTTTGGGAAGAGAAACCTGTTCAGGAGGTTGCTGCAGATGCCTAAAGAGACCATTCAATGGGAGCGGATGTTACCTGCAGAGTTTCGTGCAACGGTAGACGCTCTGCCGGTGGTATTTCTGCCTCTGGGCACGGTGGAGTGGCACGGCGAGCATAACTGCCTGGGGCTGGATGCGCTGAAAGCACATGCGCTGTGCGCTCTGGCGGCAAAGAAGGCAGGAGGCGGTGTCGTGCATCCTCCTGTATATGGTGGCATGGGCGGTCTGGACAAGCCTGCAACGGTGGTAATGGAGCCCGAGCTCACATGGGATAACTACTTGCTGCGTCCATGGCTGGAAAAGCTGTGCAGTGAGTTCCATCGGCTGGGGTTTCAGGCAATCATCATACTTACGGGTCACTACGGGCACAACCAGCAAATCGTGGTACGCGAGACCGCCGCCCGCATGTCCGAGAGGCTACAGATACCTGTGCTGGGCACTCCGGAGTACTGGTTGGCACAGGACGCGGGTTACCTCGGAGACCATGCCGGTATCGGCGAGACTTCGCTGATGATGTATCTTCTGCCCGACCTGGTGGATATCAGGCGCATCCGCACCGATCCGGAGTACGGCGCGAATGATGCTATCGAGAAGGGGTCTTCTCCTGAGTTGGGAAAACGCTACGCCGAACTCATTACCGACCGTCTTTCAAAGGTGGCGAAGGCAATGCCGCGCTGGAGCGAAGCGAAGCTGGAAGCTTTCATCCGTGCTGAACGCGCACTGGTCAGCGCACAGGTAAAAGGATGGCGTAAAGGACCGCCGTGGGCGGCGTGGCAGCATATCCCCGAACGCGGACTGGTGCATTACGGCGCGTATCTAGTGGAAGAGCGATTCGACGAAATAGAGAGAATGGCGGCAAAGCTGCTTTAGGAGCCCTGCTATGGTGGATAATGAGTGGATTGTCATCCCCGGTGGGGAGTTCATCATGGGTACTTCGCCTGAGGAGGCGGAACGGCTGGCGAGGCAGTATCGGCATCATCCTTCATGGCTCAGCGGGGAACAGCCGCGCCGGATGGTGTATGTGCCGTCTTTTGCCATCCAGAAGTATCCTGTGACCAATCGTGAGTATGCGGAGTTCTGCAGAGCGACGGGCTACGCGCCTCCTCTACACTGGCGAGGTAGCACTCCTCTTGCCGAACTGCTGGACCACCCTGTGACTTTCGTCAGCCAGGAGGATGCCGAAGCGTACGCGAGGTGGCTTGGCGCGCGTTTGCCCACTGAGACCGAATGGGAAAAAGCGGCACGCGGCACCGACGGGCGTCTCTACCCTTGGGGCAACCGCTTTGACGCCGATGCATGTTGCTGGAACCGCCAGCCGCGAAATGGTATGCCCAATACTGCTCCTGTTGGTTCCTTTCCCAAAGGCGCCAGCCCTTATGGCGTGGTGGACATGGCGGGCAACGTTGCCGAGTGGTGTGCGGACAGGCTCAATCCGGCGGTGGGAGTGCTGAAGGGCGGTTGCTGGCTGACGCAGAGCCCTTTGAACCTGCGGGTGGCGTCACGCACGATGAGCGGCTGGCGAACGAATCGGGGCGATATGTACGGGTTTCGCTGTGCGAAGGGGGTGCACTGATGGCACGTATCCGGGTGGAGGCAGCACAGGGGCAGATGGCGGCTGTTTTGTCGGATGTCCCTGCCTTTCCAGGGGAGCGCTTTGTTCTGGGCTTTCCCGAAGCCATCGGGGACGCGGCCCGGGCGGTATGGTATGGCGATATCAAGCCGCAGTGGCGACAAACCGACGACGGAGCATGGGAAAGCACCGGCGAGATGCCGGGCGAGCTGCGCTATCGTCTGCTCATCACACCCTATGAGGACCATGTGGATGCCGTTACCACGCTGACCAACTGCAGTGACCGTGTGTGGCGGCAGGGTATGGCATTCAACTGCTTCAACTGCGGTTCCAGCGTGTTGCGGGATAACGAGTGTCTGCGTCACTGGGTGAGGGTGAAGGGAGAATTCAGGCGTCTGGTGGAGCTGCCTCGTGTTTTCAGCGAACGCCCCACGGTGCAGCTTTACAGTGTAGAAGGAGCACCACCCGGCGTGGAGATTCCTTTTGTGGCAAACTTCAAGGCAACCCCGGCCGACGTGATAGCGGAGGGCTGGATGGCGATTGTCGCCCCCGATGGGAGGCGATTGGCGGCTACGGTGTCTAAACCTGCATTGTTTCTGTTCCAGAACATGGAGTATTCCTGCATCCACAGCGCACCATCATTTGGCACATTACGCCGGGGGCAGACAGCAAAGGCACTGACGAGATTATACTTCGTGCGTTCCTCTCTGAGGGCATGGTATGAGCGGATGAAAGGTGAGATGGATATCTGAAAAAAGAAAGTGGCTGCGGGGGATGGATTCGAACCACCGTTACCTGGTCCAGAGCCAGGCGTCCTGCCGCTGAACGACCCCGCAGCATCCGCTATATATTATGCCCAAGAACCAGCGGTTTGTCAAGGGTTTTCGGAAGTATCTTCCGCTTCCTGGTGAGGAGTGGAGTAGCCCAACCGCTGGCGCAGCAGGTTCAACCGCTCCTTGATCTTGCGCTCCACGCCGTTATCGGAAGGCTCGTAGTAAGGCAGGTTCCAGTTACCTTCGGGCAGATAGCGCTGGGGCACCCAGTGTCCGGGGTAATCGTGCGGGTAGATGTACTCTTTACCGTGTCCCAGCTTCTGTGCGCCCGGGTAGCTCGCGTCGCGCAGGTGCAGGGGGACGGGAGCCAGAGGCTGGGTTTCCAGGTCGTGCATTGCCCTGTTCAGTGCAACGTAGCTGGCATTGCTCTTGGGAGCACAGGCGAGGTAGGTGGTGGCTTGCGCCAGCGTAATCTGCGCTTCAGGTAGCCCGATGAACTGCACCGCCTCCATCGCTGCCACCGCTACCAGCAGCGCGTGTGGGTCGGCGTTGCCGATGTCTTCGCTGGCGAGAATGACCAGTCGGCGGGCGATAAAGCGAGGGTCTTCGCCGGCGCGAATCATGCGGGCGAGGTAGTGCAAAGCCGCATCGGGGTCGGAACCGCGCACCGACTTGATGAAGGCGGAGATAGTGTCGTAATGTTCGTCGCCCTCGCGGTCGTAGCGAGCGGCACGCTGTTGTACCACCTGTTCCAGCATCTCTAACGTCACTATGCGCTCGCCTTGCGCATCGGGTTCGGCAAGGGCGGTGGCGGCTTCGAGCACGTTCAGGGCTACCCGCGCATCTCCGTTGGCAATCCGCAGCAGATAGTCCATGCACTCTGGAGGCAAATGAACCCGCAGTTTGCCCAGCCCGCGCTCTTCGTCGGCGAGGGCGCGTTCCACGATAGTTCGCAGGTTCTCTTCGGTCAATGGTTCAAATCGCAACACCCGCGAACGGCTGAGCAGAGGTGCGTTGATGGCGAAGTAAGGGTTCTCGGTGGTTGCGCCCATCAGGATGATCGTGCCGTTCTCCACGTGGGGCAGGAAGGCATCCTGCTGAGCACGGTTGAAACGGTGTATCTCATCCACAAACAGGATGGTGCGCTGACCGTGCAGCTGACGGCGGCTGCGTGCCTCTTCAATGGCTTTGCGCACCTCGGCCACACCGCTCGTGACCGCGCTGTATTCTACGAAGCGGCACTTCGTGTGCGAGGCGATGATTCGTGCCAGCGTGGACTTGCCGCAGCCGGGCGGTCCCCAGAAGATAACCGAACCCAGCTGGTCGTTCTCGATGGCTTTGCGGATGGCGGTTCCTTCCCCGACCAGATGCTCCTGCCCGACGAACTCTTCCAGCGTGCGGGGGCGCATGCGTGCCGCCAGCGGTGCCTCCGCTTCGGTTTCGTACAGGTTTTTCTGCTCAAACAGGCTCATGGTGGCTCCTGTATTGATTGTAGCAGATGGTGAGGACGATTGCAAAGCGTGAATCCCCGCTAGCGTGGAGGGCTCTCGGGCGCGGCTACAGCCAGATGCGCCTGTCCAGGCTGCGGTACTGGATGGCTTCCGCGACGTGGGTTAAGCCGATGTGCTCTTCGCCGGCGAGGTCGGCGATGGTGCGTGCGAGCTTCACGATACGGTCAAAGGCGCGTGCGCTGATACCCATCTGCTGGCTGACCTGCCTCAACATGGTTTTCACATCGTCGGAAAGCGGACAGAACTGGCGCAACATGCGCGTGGTCATCTGTGCGTTGCACCGGACGTTCGTGCCCTCAAACCGTTTTTGCTGGATCTGGCGTGCGCGTACCACCCGTTCGCGAATGGCTTCCGATGGCTCGCCCGGCTGGGTACGCAGCAGGTCGTCGGGAGTGAGGCGCGGCACTTCGATGTGGATGTCGATGCGGTCCAGCAGTGGTCCCGACACCCTCTGCTGATATTTGCGAATCTGCGTGGGCGAGCAGGTGCAACCGTGTTGTGGGTCGCCGAAGTAGCCGCAGGGACATGGGTTCATGGCGGCGATCAGCATGAACCGGGCGGGGTAGGCGATGCTGGCTTGCACCCGTGCGATGGTGACGATGCCGTCTTCCAGCGGCTGACGAAGGACCTCCAGCACCTCACGGCGAAATTCGGGCAGCTCGTCGAGGAAAAGCACCCCGTTATGCGCCAGGCTGACCTCGCCCGGGCGCGGCACGCTTCCACCCCCGACCAGCGCGGCGTTACTGCTGGTGTGATGGGGTGAGCGGAAAGGCCGCGTGGTTAACAGCCCGGTGTTCGGAGGTAGCAACCCGGCGACGCTGTACAGCTTGGTAATCTCGATGGCTTCATCCACCGTCATCGGCGGCAGGATGGTGGGCACTCGGCGTGCCAGCATCGTCTTGCCGGAGCCGGGCGGACCGATCATCACCACGTTGTGCCCGCCCGCCGCAGCCACCTCTAACGCCCGCTTGACGTGGTGTTGCCCCTTCACGTCGGCGAAGTCCACTTCATATTTGGGCGGTTGCTGCAGCAGCTGTTCGGGGTCGCTGCTGAGCGGAGTGACGCCGTCGCGGGTGTTCAGCAGTGTCACCGCCTCGGCAAGGCTGGCAACCGGATATACCTGAACGTTGCCCACAATGGCGGCTTCGGAGGCGTTTGGTGCAGGCACAATCATGCGCTTGACACCCTGCTGGCGCGCGTGGATGGCGGTGGGCAACACGCCGGTGACAGGGCGTACCGTGCCGTCCAGTGATAACTCGCCCAGAACAAAGGTTTCATCCAGCCATTCGCTGTCCACCTGTCCCGCTGCTGCCAGAATGCCGATCGCGATGGGCAGGTCAAACGCAGGTCCCTCTTTGCGCAGGTCGGCGGGGGCAAGATTGACGGTGATACGACGAA
>JAPWUZ010000171.1 GCA_028275265.1 Armatimonadota bacterium
ATGCAAACCGTCTTGACCGACGAAGCCGATGCCGCCGGGCGCCGCAGCGGCTTTATCCAACGACAAGTCAAACTGACAGGCGGCACTTTTGCCCAAACGCTGGTGTTCGGCTGGCTCTCCAACCCCGAAGCCACCCTGGAGGAACTGGCACAAACCGCTGCCGTCTTAGGCGTCCAGATTACCCCACAAGGGCTGGATGAGCGTTTCACCCCCGAAGCGGCACAGTGTCTGCAACAGGTCTTGGAAGCGGGTCTGCAACAACTGGTGGCGGACGAACCCGTTGCCCTCCCTCTGTTAGAGCGTTTCAATGGCGTCTATGTGCAAGATAGTTCCACTATTCCCTTGCCGGACGAACTGGCGAGCATCTGGCGTGGCTGTGGCGGGCGGACGGAGCAAAGGACGCAATCCTCTCTTAAAATCCAACTGCGGCTCAACCTGACCACTGGTCAACTGCAAGGACCTGCCTTGCAGGCTGGGCGTGGCTCGGATCGGAGATCGCCTCTGCCTGCGGATGACCTTCCGGCGGGCGCTTTGTGGCTGGCTGACTTGGGCTATTTCAGCCTCGATTGTTTGGCTGAGTTGGATGCGCGCGGGGTATACTGGCTGATGCGCCTGCAGGTGCAGACGGCGGTGTTGGGTGCGACTGGGCAAGAAAGGGATGTCTTAACTGCTGCAGGCGCAAGGTCAAGACACGGTAGATATCCCCGTGCGCTTGGGGAAGGACCGATGTCTGCCCTGTCGGTTGTTAGCGCGTCGGGTGTCACCCCAAGAGGCAGAGCAGCGTCGTCGCCGCCTCAAGGCACAAGCCCGTGACAAGGGTCGGATGGTCAGCGCGAGGCGGCTGGCTTGGGCAGATTGGACGATATACATCACCAACGTGCCGACGAGGTTGCTGACGGTTTGCGAAGGGTTGGTATTGGGCTGCCTGCGGTGGCAGATAGAATTGCTTTTCAAACTGTGGAAGTCTCACGGTCGGATTGAGGTGTCCCGCAGTAGGAAGCCGTGGCGGATATTGTGTGAAGTGTATGCCAAGTTGTTGGCGATGCTGGTGCAGCACTGGGTTCTGCTGGTAAGTTGTTGGCGGTATGCCGATAGGAGTTTACCGAAGGCAGCCAAAACGGTGCAGCGTTTCGCGTTGGGTTTGGCGCGTGCCTTTGGGGATGCTGGGCAATTGTGCGAGGTGCTCGGCACGATTGCGGGTTGTGCGGCGCAAGGCTGTCGCATGAACAAAAGCAGGCTCCACCCGCGAAGTTATCAACTCTTGCTGGGGGTGGGGGCTTAGCTTGATGCGTATGGGGTGAGATACCCATCGCCCCTACCGCTGTTTTTATGTTATGATATATTGGGTATCGCGCAGGATGGAGGAGTGAAAAGGTTCGCATGGCGATTTGGAAAAGATTACTGGGACGTTTCTCGCGGGACATGGGTATCGACCTCGGCACGGCAAACACACTGGTGCACGTGCGAGGGAAAGGTATTCTCCTCCGTGAGCCTTCTGTAGTCGCTATCGAGAAAGACACCAAAAAGGTACTGGCGGTCGGCGAAGAAGCCAAAAGGATGCTGGGGCGAACGCCCGGCAACATCATCGCTATTCGTCCCCTGAAAGACGGAGTGATTGCCGACTTCGAGCAGACCGAAAAGATGCTCCGGTACTTTATCCAGAAAGTACACCGGCGTTCATGGGCTGCGCCAACGGTGGTGGTGGGCATTCCCAGCGGCGTAACCGAGGTAGAGCGTCGCGCGGTGATGGACGCCTGCAAAAAGGCGGGAGCGAAAGAATCGTACCTGATTGAGGAGCCGATGGCAGCAGCGATTGGCGCGGGCTTGCCTGTCGGGGATGCGACCGGCTCGATGATTGTGGACATCGGCGGCGGCACCACCGAGGTAGCGGTCATCTCGCTATCGGGTATCGTGGCGAGCCGCTCCATCCGCATTGCAGGTGACGAGATCGACGAAGCCATCGCCGCTTACGTACGTCGCACTTATAACCTGTACATCGGCGACCGCACCGCCGAAGAGGCAAAAATCCAGATTGGCTCCGCCTATCCACTGGAGGAAGAGACCCAGATGGAGGTGCGGGGGCGGGATTTAATCACCGGACTGCCACGCAGTGCAGTCATCTCCTCCGAAGAGATACGGCATGCCATTCAGGAGCCGGTTAACGCTATCGTGGAGGCGGTCAAGCTGACGCTGGAGATGACTCCACCCGAACTCGCCTCGGATATCATCAACCGGGGCATCACGCTGGCAGGCGGTGGCGCGTTATTGCGGGGGCTGGACTGCCTCATTTCTAAAGAGACGGGAATGCCCGTGCATGTGGCACCCGACCCGCTCAGCTGCGTGGTGATAGGCACGGGACGAGTGCTGGAGGAGATTGAGACCAATCCCAGCCTGCGCAAGGTGCTCATCGGTACCAATCGCTCTTACTAATCGCGAGCGTGTTTCTCTATGCGCAACCTGTGGCGGGACAACCGGTTCCGGATAATCGTTGTGCTTGCTGTGTTGGCTCTGTTCGTTGGCATCCAGCACAATCGTGCGATGCAGCGAGGGGCGGCTAACCCATTTGCAGAAGCGGTGATGGCTCTGGTGGCTCCTGTGCAGTCTGCTCTGCGTTCCACAGGGGATTTCCTCTCGGATTTCGGTTACGGGGTTGTGCACGGGCGACGGTTACGCGAGCAAAACCAGCGGCTGCAGAGAGAGATAGAGGCTTTACGCGCTGCGCAGACCGCGCTGGAAGAAGTGCAGCAGGAAAACGATCGACTGCGCCGATTGCTGCAGTTTGCCCAATCCAGAAAGATTCGCCCTCTGGTAGCGCGTGTGCTGGCGATCCAGCCCTCTGCCTACTTCCACACGTTAATCGTGAACCGAGGTCAGGTGGAAGGGGTGCGCCCGCGCATGGTGGCGGTGACGGACAGAGGACTGGTGGGATTGGTGTATCTGGTGACGCGCCACACGGCACACGTCCTGCTGATTACCGACCCGAACGCCAGCGTTGGCGCACGGATACAGCGTGCGGAATCGCGGGCAGTGGGCGTGTGTCGGGGGCGCGGGGAGGATTATCTGGTGTTAACCTTCCTCTCCAAAGACGCCGATGTGCGCCCTGGCGACGTGGTGATAACCTCAGGGCTGGGAGGGGTATACCCCGCAGGTATTCCCATCGGCACTGTCGAACAGGTTTTAGAACAGAGACAAGCGGGGATGCGCGAGGCGCGGGTGAAGCCTTTTGTGAATGTGATGCAGATAGAAGAGGTGCTGCTTACTCGCGGGGAGACACCACCTTCATGAAGATGCCCGTGTGGCTGAAGCTGGCGTTGCTGATGCTGTTTGCTACCGCTGTGCAGGGAAGTTTCGCACATCACCTGCAGTTTCGCGGTGTGCAACCCGATTTCAATAAAGTGGTGCTTATCTGCATTGCGGTAAACACCCCTGTACATGTCGCCACAGCCTGTGGTTTTCTCTCAGGCTGGCTCATGGGCACGGTGGTGGGGATGTCTGTGGGCAGCTATCTGGTCAGCCGGATGATACTGGGTGCGTCGCTGGGTTTACTGGAACTGCGGGTTTTTCGCCATAATCCTGTAGTACTGATTTTCTCCGCCCTGACGGGCAGTATGCTGTGTGAAGCGGTGTTCTTCCTGTTCTCGCCGCAGCCGTACGTGTCGCAATGGGTGTATCAGGCGGCAGGCGAGAGCATCTACAACCTGCTGTTTGTCTTGCCAATCGCCCTGTGGGTGAGGCGCATTTTGCCGCCGGGAACCGGGCTGGTGTACGCATCATGACTTACTCGATGGAGGAAAGCGATGACCACAACGCACGACAAGGGACGCAACGGAGCGAACCCTTATGAAATGGCATTGCAGCAGCTGGCGATTGTGGCGGAACTGCTAAACCTGGACCCGAATATCCATGAGTTTCTCAAATATCCCGAGCGCGAGCTGACGGTGCATTTCCCGGTACAGATGGACGACGGTTCCGTACGTATCTTCACAGGTTATCGAGTACAGCACAACCGCGCGCGAGGACCTTCAAAGGGAGGTATCCGCTACCATCCCAATGCTGATCTCAACGAAGTGCGTGCCTTGGCGATGTGGATGACATGGAAGTGCGCGGTGGTAAACATCCCGTATGGGGGGGCGAAGGGCGGCGTGATGTGCGACCCGAAGAAACTGTCAGTGAGAGAGCTGGAACGTCTGACCCGACGCTACGCCACCGAAATCAGCGTTATCATCGGACCGGAAAGCGACATCCCCGCACCGGACGTGGGCACTGACCCGCAGGTCATGGCGTGGATTATGGACACCTACAGCATGCACAAAGGCTACACTGTCCCCGCCGTGGTGACGGGCAAACCGATACCGATAGGTGGTTCGGAGGGGCGCATCGAAGCGACGGGGCGCGGTCTGGTGATGATAGCCAATCGGTGTTCGCAGATGCTGAATATTCCGCTGCAAGGGGCGCGGGTGGTCATTCAGGGCTTCGGCAATGTGGGCAGCTCGGCAGCCAAGTTCTTTCACGAAGTGGGCGCGAAGGTTGTGGCTGTCAGTGATGCCCTGAACGCAGTCTATAATCCCAAAGGGCTGGATATCCCCTTGCTGTTAAAACACTGTGTCCGGCGTGAGGGCACTCTGCCTCAGTACGCGGAAGGCGAGGTTTTGACCAACCAGGAAATGCTGGAGTTGCCCTGTGACTTTCTGGTGCCTGCCGCGCTGGGGAATCAGATTACCAGCGAAAACGCCGCGCGCATTCAGGCAAAGGTGATTATCGAGGGAGCAAACGGACCCACCACGCCAGAAGCAGACCGCATCCTGAACGAGGCTGGCGTCTTCCTGGTGCCCGATATCCTGGCAAACGCAGGCGGGGTTATCGTTTCGTACTTCGAGTGGGTGCAGGACCTGCAAAGCTTCTTCTGGAGCGAGGACGAAGTCAACCAGCGTCTGGAGCGCATCCTGATTGACGCCTTTGACGAAGTGGTGCGCACGGCGAAGACGCGCAAGGTGGATATGCGCACCGCTGCCTATATTATCGGCGTGGGCAGGGTCGCCGATGCCATCATCACGCGGGGAATCTACCCGTAGCAGTTGCGTATCTAAACGTGAGGAGGTGTATCGCATGACTCATAAACTCATCATCATCGGATCGGGACCGGCGGGCTACACCGCCGCCATCTACGCTGCACGGGCGAATTTGCAACCTCTCCTGTTTGAGGGGTTACAGCCGGGTGGGCAGCTGACCATCACGTCAGAGGTGGAGAACTACCCAGGCTTTCCAGAAGGCATACAGGGGCCGGAGTTGATGCAGCTGTTTCGCCAGCAAGCGGAGCGCTTCGGCACGCAGATAATCACCGATGCCGTCACCCGGGTGGACTTCTCCTCGCGACCGTTCAAGCTGTGGGATAGCGCGGAGAACCTGTACGAGGCGCACGCGGTCATCATCGCCACCGGAGCCAGCGCGAAGTGGCTGGGGCTCGAAGCGGAGCAGAAGCTGCAGGGCAAGGGAGTGTCCGCTTGTGCCACCTGCGATGGCTTCTTCTTCCGGGGCAAGGAGGTCATTGTGGTCGGCGGTGGCGATACGGCGATGGAAGAGGCACTCTTCCTCACCAAATTCGCCACGAAAGTGTATGTCGTACACCGACGCGACCAGCTGCGCGCCAGCAAGATTATGCAACAGCGTGCCTTCGAGAACCCGAAGATTGAGTTCATCTGGAACACGGTGGTGGAGGACATCTACGATGTGAACGCAGGCAAAGTCACCGGCGTGCGTCTGCGCAATGTGAAGACGAACGAGGTGTGGGACAAACCGATTGACGGGGTGTTTATGGCTATCGGTCACAAGCCCAACACGAAAATCTTCGCCGGGCAGGTGGAGATGGACGAGCAGGGCTATATTGTCCTGCGTCAGGGCACTTATACCAGCGTGGAAGGGGTATTCGCCGCCGGGGATGTCGCCGACAAGGTATACCGCCAGGCGGTAACCGCTGCCGG
>JAPWUZ010000172.1 GCA_028275265.1 Armatimonadota bacterium
GCCATGAACGAGCACGAGAAAACCATGCATGCTTCCGGTATCGCGGAAGCGGAGAGCAAGCCGGGTCCCGCGAACCCCAACTGGTGGACAAACCGGCTGAACCTGAAGATTCTCCACCAGAACTCGCCCCAAGCCAATCCGTACGGAGAGGACTTCGACTACGCCGCCGAGTTCGAAAGCCTAGACCTCGAGGCGGTGAAGAGAGACCTTCGCGAGCTGATGACTCAATCGCAGGACTGGTGGCCCGCCGACTTTGGGCACTACGGAGGTCTGTTCATCCGCATGGCGTGGCACAGTGCAGGCACTTATCGCATTGCCGACGGCCGTGGCGGTGCAGGCAGTGGGCAACAACGCTTCGCCCCGCTGAACAGCTGGCCTGACAACGCCAACCTTGACAAGGCGCGACGACTGCTCTGGCCCATCAAGCAGAAATACGGACGCAAAATCTCGTGGGCAGACCTGATGATCCTCGCCGGCAACGTGGCGCTGGAGTCGATGGGGTTCAAGACCATTGGCTTCGCAGGCGGTCGCGAGGACTGGTGGGAGCCAGATGAGAGCGTTTTCTGGGGTCCCGAAGGCGAATGGCTGGACGACAAGCGACACACGCCAGACGGCGAGCTGCAGAACCCGTACGCAGCCGTACAAATGGGACTTATCTACGTCAACCCAGAGGGACCTGGGGGAAAGCCTGACCCCGTCGCTGCCGCGAAGGACATTCGCGTCACCTTCAGCCGAATGGGCATGAACGACGAAGAGACGGTCGCGCTCATCGCGGGCGGGCATTCCTTCGGGAAGGCTCATGGTGCCGGACCAGCCACCCACGTCGGTCCCGAACCCGAAGCCGCTCCCATCGAACAGCAGGGGCTGGGATGGAAGAGCAGCTTCGGAACCGGCAAAGGTCCCGACACCATCACCAGCGGGCTGGAGGTCACCTGGACGACCACTCCCACCCAGTGGAGCATCAACTACCTCGAGAACCTGTTCAAGTACGAGTGGGAGCTGACCAAGAGCCCGGCAGGCGCGTGGCAATGGGTAGCGAAAGACGCACCAGCGATTATCCCCGACGCGTACGACCCCAACAAGAAGCATCGCCCCACCATGCTGACCACAGACCTGTCGCTGCGCTACGACCCGGTCTACGAGAAGATTGCACGTCGGTTCCTGGAGCATCCGGATGAGTTCGCGGATGCCTTCGCACGCGCGTGGTTCAAACTCACCCACCGCGACATGGGACCCCGCACCCGCTACCTTGGTCCCGATGTGCCAAAGGAGGAGTTCATCTGGCAAGACCCCATTCCGGCAGTGGACCATCCGCTGATTGAGGAGCAAGATATTGTGGGGTTGAAGGCAAAAATCCTTGCTTCCGGGCTCTCCGTCTCGGAGCTGGTGTACACCGCCTGGTCATCCGCAGCCACTTTCCGCGGCTCCGACAAGCGCGGCGGCGCGAACGGCGCACGCATCCGCGTAGCTCCCCAGAAGGACTGGGAGGTGAACATGCCGGAGCAGCTGCAGAAGGTGCTGGGCGTTCTGGAAGGCATTCAGCGCGAGTTCAACGAGGCTCATGCTCACACGGATGGCAAGAAGGTCTCCCTCGCTGACCTCATCGTGCTGGGCGGCTGTGCGGCAGTGGAGGAGGCAGCGCGACGGGCAGGCTACGAGGTGACCGTTCCCTTTGCACCCGGACGCATGGACGCCTTGCAGGAGCAGACCGATGTGGAATCCTTCGCCGTCCTCGAGCCGATTTACGACGGATTCCGCAACTACCTCAAGGCGGACTACAGCGTGCCCGCCGAGGTGCTGCTGCTCGACAAGGCACAGCTGCTGACGCTGACCGCGCCCGAAATGACCGTGCTGATCGGAGGAATGAGGGTTCTCAACGCCAACTATAACCGCTCACCGCACGGCGTGTTCACCCATCGCCCCGAGAGACTCACCAATGACTTCTTCGTGAACCTGCTGGACATGAGCATCGAATGGGTTCCCGTGGAGAAGGAGCGCAACCTGTTTGAAGGGCGCGACCGCAAGACGGGCGAAGTGCGCTGGACTGCCACGCGCGTCGACCTGATATTCGGGCACCACGCGGAGCTGCGGGCAATCGCGGAGGTGTACGCCAGCGCAGACGGCGCGGAGAAGTTCGTACACGACTTCGTGGCGGCTTGGAATAAGGTGATGAACCTCGACCGCTTTGACCTGAAGCGGCGACAAAAGCGGGTCGCATAATGGTCAGGGGCACAGCAGGGCAGTGGGCTCTCTTGTGACTGGCGACCTTGGTGCCTGAATTGGACGGCAGGGGGCAATCGCCCCCTGCCCAATGGGAAGGCTACGCGGCAGTTCCTGCTGCAGTCCGAATACTTGTTTTATCCACACTCGCACGTGACGAACGCCTGAACCTTCTCCTTGATGGTCTGCTCGCACCCTTGCACGCTCAGCACGTCGCACTCGCTGCCCAGAATGAAGGGATGTCCCACCTGACGCATCCGCTCCAGCAACTCACATGCCAATTGCACGACCTGCTCGCGCGTGACGAGCTCGTCGGAGTAGAACCGCTTCGACGGCAGGTTGCCGTACAGCACCACATGCCTGGGAACTAGTCGAGCATCCTCCCACAGCACCCGCGAGCTGCCAAGACTGAGAATCACCGGCTCCAGCGACGCATACGCCTGCACCATCTCATCCGTCAGCTCACCGCAGCAGTGAAAGATGAGGTCTACCCCGCGCTCGTCCAGAAACGCCTTGATGCGCCGCAGATAGCGCATGACCATACGCTCGAAGATGTCCGAACCCTGCTCCATCTGCTTGGGCGAGATGTATACCTTGTTCGCCGCGGGTTCGGCGATGAAGACGGCCCGTGCCCCTGCTTCGATTTGCGCTTCCATCGAGCGCAGGATGACCATTGTGGACAGGTCTAAGGTGACCTCCACCATCCGCACTTCGGGTTCTTCCTCTGCGGTAATACCCATGCCCGCCAGATAGATAGGCGCGATGGGGTCGGCGATGAGCTTGGTCATCAGCGAGAAGGGACCGATGGTCATGCCTATGGGAAGGAGGTCGGTATATTGGGCGATGTATGCCACCGAACCCGCTTGTGCCTGTATCCGCCTGTTCAGCGGTGCCTCATACAGTCGGTGACGCACTGTCTCCACCATCTCGGCAGAAGGCGGGGCGGAGAAGTGGTAGGTTGGTATTTGCTTGACCGGCACATCCAGCAGCTCCAGCATCGCCGTTTTCTCGATCATCAGGTCCATGTGGGGAACAGCCAGCGGCGTTCGATAACGTCGCGCTGCCTCCTCCACCACCTGCCCCAGACGGTATCCGTCCACCAGGATGCCGTCTACATCGTCCTTTTCGTGCAGCACCAAGTCAGTGCCAATGGGCATACGCAATCCCTGTCGCGCTAGGTCGAGATAAAACTCGCGCTGCATTTTCTCCTCCCGTATGCGAACTTCTTCTTGCTAAAATACTCAGGTGATGGCGTCTATCTGTCGCGCCATTTCGAAATCCTTTTCGGTTAGACCGCCTTCCGAGTGCGTGGTCAAGGTCAAAACCACCTTTTTGTAGTCGATGGCGATATGGGGATGGTGATTGAGACGCTCCGCCAGCAGACCGACATGCACGACAAACGCCAGTGCCTCACGGAAGTTTTTGAACTGAAAGATCCTCGTGATTTCCTTGCCTGTCCGCGTCCACTGCGGTGCCTTCTGTAACATCTCGTTGACCTGTTCCTCGCTAAGCAGTGCCATCCTGAACCTCCCTAGACCAGAGTAATACCGACCTCCTGAAACCGCTCCAGCAGACGCTCCTTCAGGTGTAACTCCCGTGCTTCCCGCTCCGATGCGACCACCTCACCAGTCAAACGTAGGGTCACGGAAGCGGCGTCAAACGCGCTCACTCCCACCAGCGGCTGCATGATACCTACCTCGTCAGCGACCTCCAGCAGAACCTGCTTCGCTAAAGCCAGTTCCACAGTGGGGGCAACGCGCACATCGACACTCAGCCTCACGCCTCCCTTCCGCGAATGGTTAATCACCAGATTGACGTCGCCGTTGGCGATAACCACCATGCGCCCCTGCTCGTCACGCAGGTGGGTGGTACGCATCCCCACCTCTTCCACCACGCCCGTAATCGCGCCGATGGTCACCACTTCCCCAACTGCAAACTGGTTCTCCGCGAGCAGGAAGAAGCCCGAAATCATATCGCGCACCAGCCGCTGCGCGCCGAAACCGATAGCCAAACCCGCCACACCAGCCGTTGCCAGCAGGGGCGTGATGTCCATCCCGATAGCCCGCAACGCCATCAATATGGCGATAATCAGCACCGTGTATTCCACGATACTGCGCACCAGATTGCCTAGTGTGCGGATGCGTGGCTTGTGCGCTGCGATGCGTTCCATGCCCTCTAGGCGGTTCACCACCGCACGTCCTATCCGCGCGATGAGAAAACGTGCCAGCAGATACAACAGGATTATCTTTAACAGCTGCGCGCCCGCGTCCACGCTGTGCTGTAAACGCTCCTCCAGACGAAGCGTACTCCACCACCCTTGCATTCGTGCATACCTCCACTGCGTGTCATTATTCGTCCAGACAATGAGAAAGTACTTCTGCCATCGGTGACTTGAGTCACCAGCAGACCCAATCGGACGCCAGACAGTGGTACAATAATCACCGAGACGTTGAACGCAAGGGGATTGTATGGAAGCACGGGAAGCCCTGCGCCGCGTCCTTTTTCTGCGCGACGCGAACGAAGAGGTCTTGCGCACCCTGCTCGCCCGCGCCCGCATCGTGAAGGTGCAACGGGGGGAAGTGCTGTTCCTGCGGGGTGAACCCTGTCATGGGCTGCACGTGGTACTGGATGGCGCAATTCGAGTATATAACAGCAGCTCCAGCGGTAGAGAACAGGTCATCGGGGTGGAACGCGCCGGCTCGGTCATCGGAGAGCTACCGCTGTTTGACGGAGGTAACCAACCCTATTCGGCGGAAGCCATGTCGCCCAGCCGACTGCTGTTTATCCCCCGCGAACATTTTCTGACAGTGATACACGCTCATCCCGAGCTGATGCAAGCCGCTCTGCGTGCGCTGGCTATTCGGGTGCGGAGGCTCCTGCATCTGGTGGAAGAGCTCTCGCTCCACGAGGTACCCGAGCGCGTGGCTCGCTACCTGCTGGCGCAGGCGAAAGAAAGAGGCGCGTGCTTCACCCTGGACTATACCCATGCCGAGCTGGCAGCGCAGCTGGGTACCGTCCGCGAGATGGTCACGCGCACTCTCAACCGTTTCCGTAAAGCAGGGTGGATATCCATGCAGGACGGGAAAATCACCGTGCTGGACCGCGACGCCCTGCAGGCGCTTGCCCGCGTGCAGGACTAAGAGACCTGTCCGCTTTCGAACGCCTCACGGTTGATGCGGACGAAGTGCTTCCACTGGTCGGGCACATCCGTTTCCGCAAAAATCGCGTTGACCGGACACTCCGGTTCACACAGCCCGCAGTCGATACACTCATCGGGATTGATGAACAGCATGTCGTAGACAGTGCCGTCGCTGTCGGTGAAGACACCCTCCTTGATACAGTCGACGGGACATACCTGCACGCAGGACTTGTCCTTGACGCCGATGCAGGGTTCCGCAATGACGTATGCCAATGGTCTTACCTCCTCCTCAAAGCAAGGTGTGATTCCACAGTGCATTTAGCATATCAAAAAAAGAAACACAGGATGCCGTGACTGAAGTCACAACAGAGCGAACGGCATCCTGTGATACGCTGTTTTACGCTATGCGCCGACCTGTCCGCTCGTATACGCTTCGCGGTTGATGCGGATGAACTTCTTGTACTGGTCGGGAATGTCTGTCTCCGGGTAAATAGCGTTTACCGGACATTCCGGCTCGCACACTCCGCAGTCGATGCACTCGTCGGGGTTAATGAACATCATGTCATAGGTGGTGCCATCGGCGTCGGTGAACTGCCCCT
>JAPWUZ010000173.1 GCA_028275265.1 Armatimonadota bacterium
GATTACCTTTGTGCAGAACATCATCACTGGCGACGAAGCGATTTCACCCGCAAGCGGGGCGCGCACGGTGCTGGACACGGTGTTGTTCTACAAGCTCGGTGCGGATAAGGTGGGTTTCAACGTCGACTTTGGCGAGGATAAATCGGCATCGGCGAAATGGGTCGGCTACGCGCTGTACTATCGGCGTGCCCTGCCCAAGGACCGTGCTGTCGCCCTGCGTTACTCGTTCTTTGACGACAAGGACGGCTTCCGAACCGGGGTGACGCAAAAGCTGAGCGAGTTCACTCTGACCTACGAGTACCCCATCGGCGCATCGCTGAGCCGATTCGAGGTCCGTCTCGACCGCTCGAACCAGCCGTTCTTTCTGGACAGCGGGGGCAACGCCACCAAGAAGGAACAAATCACCGTGGTGTACTCGCAGGTCTTCAGATTCTAAGGAGGTGCCAACATGCAAGCACTTGCACGATGGTTTCTATCGAAACGACTGATGTTCGCGGGCGGGCTGTTTGCGATACTGACGCTAACCGCGTTGCGGGCATGGGCGCAGGAGAATCCTTCAGTGGAGCGGACCCTTGCTGACCACAAGATGCTTCTGGACACCATCTGGGTGATGGTCACCGCCTTTTTGGTGTTCTGGATGCAGGCGGGGTTTGCCTACGTGGAAGGCGGTCTCACCCGCGCCAAGAACACCAACAACATCATGATGAAGAACCTGATGGATTTCTGCATCGGCTCGGTGGCGTTCTGGGCGGTGGGCTTCGCCTTGATGTTCGGCGATGGGAACCCGTTTATCGGCTACAGCGGTTGGTTCCTGACCGGAGCCGATAACTCGCCTGCCACCGGCGATGCCTATCAGGGCGTCTACAGCGCGCTGAACTGGACAGGGGTGCCGCTGTTCGCCAAGTTCATGTTCCAGCTGGTGTTTGCCGCCACCGCCGCGACCATCGTTTCGGGAGCGATGGCGGAGCGCACCAAGTTCAGCGCGTATCTGATATACAGCTTCGTGGTCAGTGCGTTCATCTATCCGGTGGTGGGACACTGGATATGGGGTGGTGGCTGGCTGGCGAAGCTGGGCATGTGGGATTTTGCCGGTTCCACCGTGGTACACTCTACTGGAGGATGGCTCGCCCTGATTGGTGCCATCATGCTGGGACCGCGCATCGGTAAATACTCCCGCGAGGGTAAACCGCAAGCCATTCCGGGTCACTCGTTGCCGATGGCGGCGCTGGGCGTGTTCATCCTGTGGCTGGGATGGTTCGGGTTCAATCCGGGCTCCACGATGGCGGCAGATGCGTCCATTGCCCAGATCGCGCTGACCACCAACATGGCAGCAGCGACGGGCGCCATTGGCGCGCTGTTTACATCGTGGTTATCGCTCAAGAAGCCCGACGTGAGCATGACTCTGAACGGCGTGCTGGCTGGCCTGGTGGCGATTACCGCTCCGTGCGCCTTTGTGTCGCCGCTGTCGGCAGCCATTATCGGACTGGCGGCAGGGGTGGTGGTGGTGTTCTCGGTGCTGTTGCTGGATCGCGCGAAGGTGGACGACCCCGTGGGAGCGGTGTCAGTGCATGGCGTCTGCGGCGCGCTGGGCACGCTGGCTCTAGGGCTTTTCGCTCAGGAGGGTTACGCGCCTCCCAACACCACCGGCAACGGTTTGCTGTTTGGCGGCGGGTTCCATCTGCTTATGGCGCAGGCAATCGGTGTCGCCTCCGTGCTGGCGTGGTGTGTGGTCAACGGGCTGATCCTCTTCGGCTTGCTGAAAGTCACCATCGGTATCCGCGTCTCGCACGAGGAGGAGATCGAAGGGCTCGATGTGGGCGAACACGGTATCGGCGCGTATCCGGACTTCGTGCTGGCGACCCCCGGTCAGTTCAGCCTGAGCGGAGCTGGGCTAACAGGGCCTGCAGCCGGCTCCCGCGTGCCCGCACCCGGGCTGAAGAACCCATCGCCGGAAACACATACGTAACAGGAGGTAATCACCTATGGTCAAGGTTGAAGCCATTATCCGTCCACAGAAGCTGGACGACGTCAAAGCCGCACTGGACGAAATCGGCATTGCGGGTATCACCGTGACCGAAGTGCATGGTTCGGGCAAGCAAAAGGGCTACACGCAGACCTACCGCGGCGCGGAGTACACTATCAACCTGCTGCAGAAGGTGAAAATCGAGGTGGTCGTACCCGAGAACCTTGTGGAGCAGGTGGTGGAGGTGGTTCAGGAGACGGCGCGCACCGGAGAAATCGGTGACGGCAAAATCTTCCTCATCCCTGTTGCCGACGCCATCCGCATCCGCACCGGCGAGCGCGGCGACTCGGCGGTCAAGTAGCTTGCACCCTTCGCCCCTCTTCCATCGGGAAGAGGGGCGCCTTTTCACACCGCCGGGTTCCTATCGACATGATACGGTGACGTCAGCGTAGAGAGCGACGCTAATCGTCGCCGACCTCGCCAAAATTGGCTACCAGAATGCCGAAGTCAAACAGCGTCACCTCTTCGTCCCCGTCCAAATCCGCTTCCGCGTTCCAGTTGCTGTCGCCAGGAATGGAGCCAAAAGCCGCCACCAGCGCACCGAAGTCAAACAGCGTCACCTCGTTGTCCCCGTCGATGTCCCCGTTGCGCAACGAGAAGTCCGCCGTCGCCGCACCAGACACCCGCACCCCCGCCAGCGTCTGACGCAACCAGTGCGAACCCTTCGCCGACAGGTCATACACCCCCTCCAGCGGAGCCACCAGCGAGTAACTCCCCGATGCGTTCAACGACAGCGTATATACCTGCAACGGCGTGAGACTGCCTGCGGCGCGCACTTGCAACTCCACCGGAACCAGCGTCACATCGCCCACAAAGTCGCGCAAAGTGACCCTGCCGGAAAGGGTGGCGTACCGCACGAACCAGAAGCCGTCGGTGAGGTCAAAACTGCCTCCGGTGTGCAGGGGGTTCGCGCCGATGGCGACCGGCTGCCCGATGGTGCTGCCGAGTGAGAAGTTGCCGCCGGTGCTGAAGGTGACGCCTCCGCCACTGACAACTCCCCACGAGAGGTCGTAACCGCCTCCCGATTGGGCGACGCCTGCAGTGGCAATGGCTATCAGCCACAGGATACCGAGTGTTGTTTTCATGTGGTTCGCCTTCCTTTCGTTCAGAATGACAATTGCCCCACGCGGCTCATCCGTCTGATCCCCTCTCCCGAAGCTTCGGGAGAGGGGATGGGGGTGAGGATTACTGCTTCACCGGCTGCCCCTGCTCCGGTTCCGGATGATAGTAGATGCCCAGCTCCTTCGGCTGACCATACAGCTCCGGATGCAGATACTTGCCCCGATGCTCCCGAGGCTTCGGCTGCTCCGCCTGATACCCATACTCCTGCACCCAGCGGTCGTTACGGATGGCCTTCACTTCCCAAGAAACTTTCTTGCCGGGCACACCGCCTGCAATTTTGAAGCGGTTACCCTGTATCTCTACCGCCACGTGCAGGTTGGGCATCGGCGCGCCCACAGCAGTCAGGTGGTAGGACGGGTCGCGGTTGATGGCTTCGAAGTAGTCGGGCAGCTGTACCCACGCCTCGCCGCGGGCGTCCAGCACGACCGTGCCCCGATAGATGTTGTAGGGCTCGGGGCCTTCTGCGCTGTAGTGGTTCAGGTAGGCGTTGTCAGGGTCCAGCGGATGGTCTATCTGGAACGACTTGGTGCCTGTGGAGGCAAATCGACCAACTGAATAGACTCCGTAGCCATCAGTGAGGCTTGCGGTCCGCCCATAGACGCCGTAGTTGGTCCCGCTGGTGGCGGTAGCCTGGCCAGCCACACCAAAACCGTCCGTGCTGTCGCTTCGGAAGTAGGCGCCGTACGCGTAGCCGGATGGGGCGTAAGCCCAGCCGAATACGCCAACGCCGGACGGGCTATAGCTCTTAAACCACCCGCCAGAGTTGTTGCCGCTGGTGGCGCCAGCCACGCCTACCACGCCACGACCGTCCGGGCTGTCGCTCTGAAACCACCCGCCAGAGTTGTTGCCGCTGGTGGCGCCAGCCAAGCCGTACACGCCAGTCCCGGACGTGCTGTCGCTCCGACCCACCACGCCATAGTTGGTGCCGCTGAAGGCGGTAGTCAAGCCGACCACGCCAGCACCGGACGTGCTGTTACTGAAGAAGTACCCGCCGTAGTTGGCGCCACTGGTGGCGGTAGCCACGCCGAACACGCCATACCCGAAGGTGCTGTCGCTCCGACCATACACGCCATAGTTGTTGCCGCTGCTGGCGGCAGCCAAGCCGTACACGCCAAGACCGTTCGTGCTGTAGCTTAGACCATACACGCCATAGTTGGTTCCGCTGGTGGCAGCAGTCAAGCCGTACACGCCTGTCCCAGACGCGCTGTCGCTCTGACCATACACGCCGTAGGTGGCGCCGCTGAGGGAAGGAGCGAATCCGTGTACGCCTGTCCCAGACGTGCTGTTGCTCTGACCATACACGCCGTAGTTCGTGCCGTTGGCGGTGGCAAAGCCCAGCACGCCTGTCCCAGACGCGCTGTTGCTCTGACCAAGCACGCCGTAGTTCGTGCCGTTGGCGGAGGTGGCCAAGCCGAAAACGCCCCGGCCGTTTGCGCTGTCAGACAGGCCCCACACGCCGTAAGTGGCGCCGCTGGTGGCGGTCACATGGCCCAGCACACCACGGCCCTCTGTGCTGGAGCTTTCGAAATACCCGCCGTAGGTAGTGCCGCTGGCGGCGAGGGCCAAGCCGACCACGCCGCGACCGCCCGTGCTGGCGCTCCGACCACCCACGCCGATGTTGATGCCGCTGGTGGCGGTGTTCGTGATGGAAAACGCCGCACCCGAGCCTACGTTCGCGCTCCCCGAAAACGGAAGCGTCAAACCGCCCGCATCATCCGCCGCAGGTGCCCACATCGTGCCCGTCCACTTCAGCACCTGACCACTGGAAGGCGCCGTGTTGGATACCGACCGACCCTGAATACGCGCCACCGTCGGGTTCGGATAACTCCCGCTCAGGTCGCCGCCCGCAGAACCACCAGGAGACACCCCTGAAATGGTCACATTGCTCGCCGACGTGATACGACCCTGTGCGTTCACCGTGAACACACCCACCTGAGTCGCCGAGCCGTAGGTGCCTGCCGTCACGCCTGTGTTTGACAACTTCGCATCCGTCACCGCGCCGTTGGCGATGTCTGCCGTCGCTATCGTGCCATCCGCGATCTTCGCGCTCGTCACCGCACCGTCGGCGAGCTTCGCCGTCGTCACCGCAAGGTCTGCCAGCATCCCCGTCACCACCCCACCCGTCGCGATGGAGAAGGTGTTGCCGGACAACTGCAGTCCCGCTCCCGCACTGTAGGTGGTGTCATTGTCTACCCCGTCCGCAAAGCCCGCAGGCATCCCGCTGATGCCCGACCAGGGCACGCTCAGCGCGCTGAACGCCAGCTGGCTGTAGGGAACACGGTTCACTCTGACGCGAGGGGAAAGGGTCGTATAGGAACCGCTTCCCGAAGGACGCACGGCGATTTGCAGGAAGCGGTCATTGCCGTCCCACACGTTGCCGAAGTCCAATTCGGTGGTAAAGACACCGTTGCTGACGCTGACGCCGATGCGCGTAATGGTGGAACCGACCTGTGAGCCTCCAGAAGCCGCCGTCCAGAGGCTGAACTGGAAGTCATGGTTGCCGTTGGCGGGGATGCCCGAAGTTTTGAGCATTCCCTGATAGGTGAAAGATTGCGCGAGGATGCTCCCGCTGCAGCAAAGAAGCAGGGAGAGCATCAGCACAGTGCGTAAGCCACGCATAGATGAAACCCTCCTTTTGCCAAAAGATGAGGTCAACGGGAGGTGAAGGTTTGCAGGAGGACAGACGATGGATGCAGTGGGTATCTCCGCCCTTCTTGGTCGCCGTCACTTCGGGTTGACTGTGAGAATCCTAGCACAGATAAATGTGGTTTGTCAAGAGGGTTTGAGGGTG
>JAPWUZ010000174.1 GCA_028275265.1 Armatimonadota bacterium
GAGCCGCACCTCCAGCGATACCTGCAGGCTGGCGATAGTCCCCGATAAAGAGAGGAGCAGAGTGTTGCCTTCTGTGCGCCAGCTGGCGGTTACAGGTGCGCCCTGATAGTACCTGCCTCCCGACCAGAAGGCAGGCATGAGGATCACCGAAGTGCCCCATCCTGACTGAGGAGAGTACACCATGCGAAAATAACTGCTGTCCAGATGCAGGGCAGCATATTGCGGGAAATGAGAGCCGCTGCCGTATGCGATTTCCAGTATCGTGCCACGCTGACGAACGAGCCAGGTTTGCGCCAGAACGGATTGAGCAGATACCATCAATATCCCTGCCAGCACATACCATCGGCTCATCGCGGTTTTCCCCCTCATTCCAGCACCCTGACCTCGTAGTTGTTCTCCCGCAGCACCTTTCCTATCTGCGCGATATGCTCTGCGTCGCGCACCTCTACCAGCAGCTCTACTCCCGTCCAGCCGTGCGGGATGGAGGGGTGAATGCGATTGTGGTTGACGCTCATGATGTTGCCCTGCGCCTGCGCGACCAGCTTGAGCAGAGCCGCCAGTCCACCCGGACGGTCGGGCACGGCGGTAAAGAAGTGGAAGTAGCGATGCGCCTGCAGCATCTCGCGCTCAATCAGGTCGGACAGGGTTTTCGCGTCGATGTTGCCTCCGGAGACCACGATGACCGTTGCCCCGTGCAGCTTTAGTTTGCCGCTCTGCACCGCTGCCACTCCGGCCGCACCTGCCCCTTCTACGACAATCTTCTTCCGCTCCAGCAACCACAGCACCGCCCGCGCGATACTGCGGTCGTCCACCGTGACCATCTCGTCGGCGTAACGCCGGATATACTCGTAGGTGCGCTCCGAGGGCGACTTCACGGCGATGCCGTCTGCGATGGTATAGCGCACAGGGGTCGGTTCTACCAGTCTACCTTCCCGCCATGCGCGGACAGCGGTATCCGCCCCTTCCGACTGCACGCCGACCAGCGAGACACTTGGCTTATTCGCCTTCACCGCTGCTGCGATGCCTGCGAACAGCCCCCCTCCTCCTACCGGAACCACAATCTGCGCCACCTCGGGCAGGTCTTCCAGAATCTCCAGCCCGCACGTGCCCTGCCCGCAGATAATGTCATCGTGGTCGTAGGCAGGCACATAGGTGGCTCCCGTTTCTCGTGCGAACTGCTGCGCCGCCTCCACCGCCTCGGCAAACCCTTCTCCCTGCAGAATCACCTCCGCTCCGTACGCCTTCGCCGCCTGCATCTTCGCGATGGAGCCGAAGACGGGCATGAAAATGGTGGCACGGACTCCGAAAAGCTTTGCCGCCAGCGCGAGCCCCTGCGCGTGATTGCCCGCTGAGCCGGTAACCACCCCTCGCGCACGAACCTCCGGAGGCAAGCGGCGCAGGCACTCATACGCGCCGCGAATCTTGAACGAACCGGTGCGCTGGAAGCTTTCCACCTTCAACCACACCGGCACGCCGGCGATTTCGCTCAGCATTCGCGCGGGGAACAGGGGTGTATGCTGCACCACCCCCTGCGCCGCCCGACGCGCCTCCTCGATGCGCTCTAAAGTGACCAACGTTCCACCCCCCCTTGGGGAGCGCAGTCCGCTACTTTCTCTCCTTCAGCAGCTCCTGCACCTCTGGGCTATCGATATTCTCCTTCGTCACGACAGTAACGCCCGTGTCCACGCGCTTGGGGATGCTGGCACGGTCGCCCTTAATGGCTTTTATCGCCAGCTTGACGCCCTCGTAGCCCATCTTGAACGGGTTCTGTACGATGAGCGCCTGAATGGTGCCGCGCCGCAGGGCTTCAATCTCAGGCTGGGCGGCGTCGAAGGCGACCAGTTTCACCTTGCCCGCCAGAGCCCGCTGTTCCAGAACCGTCGCCGCGCCGACTGCGCCCGGCTCGTTCGCGGCGAAGATGCCCACTAAATCGGGATTGGCGGTCAGCATGTCCTCGGTAACCTGCATGGCGCGCTCCACCTGACTCTGCGAGTAAAGCACCGGTCCCAGCTTAACGCCGGGGCACTTTTTAATGCCCTCGCGGAAGCCCTGCTCACGCTGTTCGGAGGATGCTGCGCCCTTGATGAAGGGGATCATGCCCACCTTGCCCTTGCCACCCACCAGCTGGCACAACACCTCTGCCGCCTTTGCAGCTGCAGCCACGTTATCCGTAGCGACGAAGCTCAGCGGGTCATCGGAGTTCACGCCTGAATCGATCGTGATGACAGGAATGCCTGCCGCCATCGCCTGCTTGACGATGGGAACCATGCCGTCCGCATCGCACGCCGCCATCACGATAGCATCTACCTTCTGGTTGATGAAATCTTCCAGAATGCGCTGCTGCCCCTCGACATCCGTCTCTTCGGCGGGACCTTTCCACAGAATCTGCACGCCCTCTTCCTGTCCTGCCTGTTCTGCGCCCGCTTTGACCGTTAGCCAGAACGAGTGTGCCGTGCCCTTCGGCACGACCGCAATGCGCAGTTGCCCTTGCGGTTGAGCAGGGGTTTCCGATGCCGTCTGGCGTTTCGCGCAAGCAGAGAACAACACGGCAATGACTATTAGCGGAAACAACAGATACACAAACCGTCTCATGACCATCCTCCGGTGCGATTGTGAAGTGGACATCTTTCTTTTCGCAGTGGATATGTGGCTTCCTGCTTGCTTGTCGGTGTGGATGTGTCCGAAGCTTTTACCTCGCGGTGTTCCCGCTCGTTACTGTAGTCCCAGAGTTCTTTGCACCCGTGGGGGAGGTGTGCTTTCGCGCCGCAACACCTTGATTGTATCCCCTCGCCGCAGGGCGAGCTCACGGGCTGCGCTACCGCCGTTGACCGCTATCTCCAGCCGCTCGCTGCTTCCGAACAGCGCCACCGGTTTTCCGCGAGGCACGTCGCCGTAGGTGCTGACTATCGGCAATGTGGTGTTACTCGCCGCGACCTGCACGGCGGGTTCTTTCACATCCCAGCGGATGCGCCATGCCTCGTATTCCGCCCGGCTGAGATTGCTGATGGCGTTGCCGAAGCGATCGATGTGTACTATCGTCGCGCGGATGCCTTCCCAATCCACTCGGATGCGCGGCAGAGGCAGTCGCTGCAAGCGATGAATCGGTGTTCCCAGTTCCTCTACGGAGACTCCACATGCGATGTGTGCGGCGACCGGTGCGAAAATGTCCCGTCCGTGAAAGGTGGAACTCACCGTCGACAGGTGGTAGCGGGGGTTGTCCAGGCATATCGCTTGAAACAGCTTCTGCCGCTGCAACACCAGCGTAAAGATACCGTTATCCGGACCGACGAAAAACGCCTTCGCGGTGCGCAGAGCAACGGGCTTTCGCGCTGTACCCACCCCCGGGTCCACTACCGCGACATGTATCGTGCCTTCGGGGAAGTAATCCACCGAAACGTCTAGCAGGAAAGCACCCGTTGCGATGTCCTGAGGCGGCACCTGATGTGTGAGGTCTATCACCTGTGCGCTGGGACAGATGGAAGTGATGACCCCTTTCATCACGCCCACGTAGGTGTCTTCCGTGCCGAAATCGGTTAACAGGGTAATGATGGCACTCACACTGCTATGATAACAAAAAGAGGCAGGCGTCGTCTATGTAATTGGGATGAGGGGAGGACGTGCGAGCAAAGGAAGGCGTGTCTCACGCGGGGACAGTCATCCCATCGCCGCCCGGCGGAGCCCGCCCAAACGTGTCCAAGCGGTGCGGGCACCCGCTGTCTCTCCGCAGTGTGGGTTGGCGCGAGGGGGAGCCTAAGGTGCTCGCACCGAAATAGGTAAGGAGCGACGCAATGGACGCGCAAGTATGGGAGTGGCGAGTGGCAACCGGAGAGCATCCCCGGCAAGAGGGTGAGCAACAGCTCATTGAACGCTGCCGCGCGGGCGATATGGAGGCGTTTGGCACGCTATGGCAACAGCACCGGACAGCGGTCTTCCGCAGTATCCTGGGCATCGTGGGTAATCCGCAAGATGCTGAAGACCTCACACAGGACGCCTTCTTGCGTGCCTATCGCGCTCTGGATAGCTTCCGCGGTGAGGCACAGCTGCGCACCTGGCTCATCCGTATCGGTGTGCATTTGGCGATAGACCATGTGAAGCGCAAAAAAGCACATCCGGAGGTGTCTCTGGACTGGGATGTGGGCGGCGGATACGCGGACATAGACCCGCACGCCGCTGCAGAGCGCAACGAGCTGCGCGAAACGGTGCGTAAAGCCATTGATGCCCTGCCTCCCCACCATCGCGCGGTGATTGTGCTGCGAGATATGGAAGGAATGGATTACTCGGAGATGGCGCAGGCGCTGGGATGCAGTGTGGGTAGTGTGAAGCTGCGTCTGTTCCGCGCCCGACGACTGCTCAAGCAACGACTGGAAGTGCTTCTGGGGGGATCACCATGAAACGGCTTCTGTGCCGATGGGTAGAATACTACCTCGCCCTGAGCGTGGATGACATAGAAACCGGCTTGCCCGCCTGGGTACGCCGGCATCTGCAGTCTTGCGCCCGCTGTCAGGCGGAAGCAGGTGCCTACCGCCGCGCGCGCGAGGCGGTACATCAATACGCGCAGCTGTTGCCCGATGCGCCCTCCAAAGGGTGGCAGCCGCTGCAGGTTCGTGCAGAAATGAAGCAGAGGGTTTTCCCGTTGCAGGTCGCGCTGGCTCCTGTCGCGGTGGCGGCGGTAGCGTTGATCGGCTTTGTACTGTGGCAGAGGGCTTCGGCACCGGTGGATGATAGAGCTCCACAATCGCAGGTAGCGCAGAGCATCCACCTATCGCAGCAGGAAGTGGCGGAGCAGGGTAGGAAAGCTGTTGGTTCAGCGACGAAAGGCACTAAGCCCAAACAAAACCTACCCGCGCAACAGGTTCTGCCGGAGCCGAGCAAACCCGCTCCATCACTGCGTCAAACACCTTCGGCACCGGTGCATCGTTCTCCGAGGCCCATTCTGGTCGCAGCCCAGCCCGCGGAGACCGCACCGGAGGCAGAATCCCAGCCGGTTGCCCAGCCGCAGTCTGAGCCAGAAGTGCCCGTGCAGCCGGTGCTGGTGGAGGCATCTCCTCCTGTGACACGTGACATACCGGAAGCCTTTGTGGTACAACCGGCTTATGCTGCTGCAGCTGGCGGAGTAGAATAGGGGGGGAAGTACCAATGCGGCTACTGGTATCTTTTCTGCTCTCTGTTCTGGTAGCTGGTGCGGTATGGGCACAGGGGGTGCTGGACTCGTTGGAGCGCGAGGTGACCGCGTTGGCGCGTAAAGTACAGAACGCCGTGGTCTCTGTGGAAGGGGGGGCGCTGGCGCCTCCGGGCTCTTCTCCCTCTGCCTTCTGGACGCGACCTGAGAACGAGCCCACACGCCGTATGTTGCAGACCTTCCGGCTGTTTAACCTGCCCAATCCCATCACCCGCAAGGGCAGTGGCTTTATTGTGGACAGGGAGTGGGTGCTGACCAGCGCGGATGTGGTGCGGGGAGCGGAGCAGTGCGTCGTGCGCCTTGCGGACGGCACCAAGCTGACGGGCAGGGTGGTCAGCCTTGACGATGTGACCAATCTGGCGATGGTGAAAATCCCTGCGGTGTCTTTGCCTGCCTTGCCTCTGGGCAACTCGGACAGGATAGAGCAGGGTAGCCTTGTGCTTTGTATGGGCACGCTGGGCGGTTACGAGCGGTCGCTCGCGCTATGTGTGGTGGCAGGGAAGGAGCGCACGGGCGTTATTGGTCAGCAGCAGTTTTTGTCCAACCTGATACAGATTTCGGGTGCTATCGGAGCAGGAAGCAGCGGCGCACCGGTGGTCAACTCGCGGGGAGAAGTGGTCGGTGTGATTGTCGCCAGCATCGCC
>JAPWUZ010000175.1 GCA_028275265.1 Armatimonadota bacterium
GCGAGGCGTTCGGCGGGCGCGCCCCGCGCGTGCTGGACCCCTTCGCAGGCGGCGGCAGCATCCCGCTGGAGGCGATGCGACTGGGCTGCGAGACCTACGCGCTGGACTACAACCCCGTCGCCGTGCTGCTCAACCGCTGCGTGCTGGAGTACCCCGCGCGCTTCGGCGCGCCCCACTCGGTGCCCAGCGTGCCCCTGCCGCCGTCCGACGAGCCGTCGGCGACCCTGCTCGAAGGCGCTCCTGTCCAATCGCCCCTGCTGCTGGCGGTGCAGGCGTGGGGCGATTGGGTGCTGCGACAGGCGCAGAAGGGAGGAACGCACGGCGGTGCGCCCCTACAGGATTTCTACCCGCCCGACCCTGACGGCTCCATCCCCGTCGGCTACATCTGGGCGCGCACCGTGCCGTGCCAGAACCCCACCTGCGGCGCGGAAATCCCCCTGATGCGCCAAACATGGCTGGCGAAAAAAGACAAGAGGCAGGTCGCGCTGAAAATCGTGCCCGACCACGCGCACAAGCGGGTGGAGTTCGAGATTGTGGGTCAAGCGGGCGATGTAGGGGCGCACGGCGGTGCGCCCTTCCTGGGATTCGACCCCGAGCGCGGCACGGTGGCGCGGGCGAATGTGGAGTGCCCCCTGTGCGGGAGCGTCATCGACGACAAGACCACCCGCCGCCTGTTCCAGGAGGGCAAGGCGGGACAGCGCATGGTCGCCGTGGTGCTCCACCACCCGCAACAGAGGGGCAAACGCTACCGACCGCAACAGAGGGGCAAACGCTACCGACTGGCAACCGAGCGCGACATGGAAGCCTACCGCGCCGCCGAACAGGAACTGTGGCGCGTCTGTGCCCGCCTGCGCGAAGAGTGGGGGATGGAACCTGTGCCCGATGAGAAAATACCAACCCGATGCCACGAGGTAGACCGTATGCCGATGTATGGTATCTATACTTGGGGTGAGGTTTTCAACGCGCGGCAGCAGCTGGCGCTGGTGACTTTTGCCGATTTGGTGCGGAGGGCGCACGCGGAGATGCTCGCGCAGGGCGCAGACCCCGAATTCGCTAAGGCAGTGGCGACCTGCCTTGCGCTGGGAGTGGACATGACCGCAGCATTTTGCAACACTCTGGCACGCTGGGAAAACACTTCAGAGGCAATCAAGCAGCTCTTCTCGCGTCAGGCTCTACCGATGCTTTGGGATTACGCCGAAGTAAACCCCTTCAGTGGCTCTACGGGTAGTTGGGAAGCAGGTTGGGGATACTATCTCGGTGCCCTTGCCCACCTCACCAACATTCAACCTGCCAATCTCTCGGAAAGTCCCAAGGTGCTGTACGGTTCCGCGACCGACCTGCCGTGGGCAGACGACTTCTTCGACGCCGTCATCACTGACCCGCCCTATTACGATAATGTGAACTACTCGAATCTCAGCGACTTTTTCTATGTGTGGCTCAAGCGCACGGTGGGGCATCTGCATCCCGACCTGTTCGCCACCCCGCTCACGCCCAAATCGCAAGAGATGGTAGCGGATGCCTATCGGTTCGGTGGGCGCGAGGGCGCGAAACAGCACTTCGAAGCGATGCTGTTGCAATCGTTTCGTGAGATTCACCGCGTGCTGAAGCCCGACGGCATCGCCGTGATTGTGTTCGCGCACAAGACCACTGAGGCGTGGGAGACGGTGCTGGGCGCGCTGACGGAGGCGGGGCTGCGCACCACGATGGCCTGGCCCATCCACACCGAGATGCAGGCGCGATTGCTGGCGCAGGAATCCGCTGCGCTGGCGAGCAGCGTCTACATCGTCTGTCGCAAGCGTCAAGGCGCGGCGATGGGCTACTGGAGCGAGGTGCGGCGCGAGACGCGCGAGCTTGTCGAACGCCGACTGCAGCGGTTCTGGGACGCGGGCATCCGTGGCGCGGATATGTTCATCAGCGCGATCGGCGCGGCGATGGAGGTCTTCACCCGCTACGCCCGCGTGGAGAAGGCGTCGGGCGACCCCGTGTCGATGGGCGAGTTTTTGCAGGAGGTGCGTCAGGTGGTCGCCGAGTTCGCGCTGCGGCGCGTGCTGCACGAGGAAGCCATCGCCAGCGAGCTGGACGCGCTCACCCGGTTCTACCTGCTCTATCGCTGGGCGTACGGACGCGCGGAGGTTCCGTTTGACGAGGCGCGCAAGCTGGCGAGCAGCGTCGGGCTGGAGCTGACGCAGGTGTGGGGCGAGGGCGAGGTGGTGCAGCAGCAGAAGGAGCGCGTGCGGGTGCTGGCGCACGACGAGCGGGAGTGGGGCGTGCGTTCTGGCGCGAAAGGGGGACGCGGACGCCTCCGCACCCACCCGGACCAGCTCTCGCTGGAGGCGATGCTGATACCCAGCGAGGTGAAAGAGGAAGCCATCGCGGCGTGGGACGCGCTGCGCGAACGCGGGCGCAGGTCGCTGATAGAGGCGATTCAGCTCGCCGCCTCGCTGTGGGAGGCGAACCAAATCAGCCGTCTGCGCGAGTGGCTTGGCGAGGGCTATGCGGACCGTCCCGCCTTCTGGCTTACGGCACAGGCGATTTCGGAGATGCTGCCCGACGGCGACCGCGAACGGCGCGTGCTGCAGGGTTTGCTGATGCATCGAGGGTAGCAAGGGCAACCACGAGGGTTGCCCCTACGCGGTGCGGTGACGCTTACGGCCAGTAATGGTCGTAAAAGAGAGTGTCGTACAGCAGCTTACCCAGCGTGACGACGACTCCGAACACGACCACTGCCTGCCGATAGGTCAGCACGCTGGCGGGCAGCATGGGCAGGGGGATTAACAGGAACACTCCCCCTACCGCGAGCACCAGCAGGCTTGCTCGCAGCAACCTTCGCCAGCGTGTGGCTGTGTTCATGTTCCACCTCAGGCGCGGATGATTTCGCGTTTGACGTCCTCATCCGCGAGGTCGATGAACTCATCTGCCTGTCGTCGCAGCTCGTCGGCGATCATCGGGGAGAGTGTGCGGATGGTGCTGACCACAGCCACACGCACACCCTTCATCTGCACCGCTTCCACCAGCCGCCGGAAGTCGCCGTCCCCGCTGAACAGCACCGCACGGTCGATATGGTCTGCCAGCAGCAGCATATCGATGGCAAGCTCGATGTCCATGTTGCCCTTGATTTCGTACTGTCCTGTGGCGGGGTTATAGTAGCGCTTCTGCGGCTTGGTGACCACCGTGTAGCCGTTGTAGTCCAGGTAGTCCAGGAAGCTGAGCATCGGGTCGAACTCGCCTTCCCGACGCGACGCATAGTAAAAAGCGCGAAGCAACCTACCTCCTCGCGAGAAGTAACGCAACAGTTTCCCGAAATCAATATCCCAGCCCAGCTGCTGCATGGTGTAGGTCAGGTTGGGACCATCAATGAATATGGCAATTCTCTCCACAGGGCGCACCTCCTCTCGCCCGCTAAAACCTTTCTCCGCGCGCCTCCAGGCGCGTACTTGCTCTACCAGATTTGCCTCGGTTGACCGAACCGGTTTTCTTTCACAGGGGAAGCCTTGTCCGTTCAGGGTGTATGCCCCATCATCTGGTCACCGCCTCCTCCTCTTCCTCTTCATCGACAGCCGGGAGCGTTTTCAGTACTTCTTCTGCGATGATGCGTTCGGTAACGGGATCATCGCCCACGATTTTGCCGTCCCGAAACCGCACGATGCGTCGGGCATGGCGGGCAATGTCCCATTCGTGCGTAACCAGCACAATCACCTTGCCTTCGTCGTTCAGCTTCTGGAATATCGCCATAATCTCTTCGCCGCGGCGGGTATCCAGATTTCCCGTAGGCTCGTCCGCCAGAATCACTGCCGGGTCGTTCACCAGTGCCCGCGCGATGGCGACGCGCTGCTGCTCACCGCCCGACAGCTCGTTAGGGCGCGAGTTGATACGATGTGCCAGGCCCACTGCTTCCAGTGCGCGCTTTGCACGCTCGTGACGGTCACGGAACCGCCCGTTATACAGCAGCGGCAGTTCCACGTTACGCAGGGCAGTGGCACGCGGCAGCAGGTTGAACTGCTGGAACACGAAGCCAATCTTGCGGTTGCGGATTTCCGCCAGCTGGTTGTCGGTGAGTTTGGCAACCTCCACTCCGTCCAGTTTGTAAGAGCCGCTGGTTGGGCGGTCCAGGCAACCGATGATGTTCATGAAGGTGGACTTGCCCGACCCCGATGGACCCATTATCGCCACGAATTCGCCCGGGTACACCTTCAGCGAAACCCCGCGCAAGGCGTGTACATGCGTCTTGCCCAGAATGTAGGTCTTGTGTACGTCTTCCACTTCGATGACCGGTGTCATTCGCACTCTTCCTCCAGTTGTTGCATCAATTTTCGGAGCGGCGGTATCATCTTGCGATACTCCACCAGGAAAGCATCATGCCCGTAGGCGGAATCCATCTCGAAATACTCCGAACGCTTGCCCAAACGTTTCAGCATCTCGTGGATTTCGCGCATCACGTAGGGCGGGAACAGGATGTCGGAGCGTATCGAGATGAGCAGCACACGCGCCTGAATGCGGCTGAGCGCCTCTTCCAGACTGGCATAGCCGCGGCTGATGTCGTGCAGGTCCATTGCCTTGCTGAGGTAGAGGTAGCTGTTGGCGTCGAAGTCGCGCTTGAGCAGCTTCTCGCCCTCCTCGTGCAGGTATCGCTCCACATCGAAGCGGGCGTGCAGGTCATGCTCCAGCGCGCTCTCCTCGCTGGCAGGCTTGCGTCCGAACACCTGTTGCATAATCTCGTCGGAGAGATAGGTGATGGTGCCTATCATGCGGGCAAGCGCGAGCCCCTGACGCGGTTTTTCACCGTCCTCGTAGTACTCGCCTTTGCGCCAGTTTGGGTCGAGCATGATGGCTCGCCTGCCCACCTCGTTGAAGGCGATGGCTTGCGCCGACAACCGCGCGCTGCAGGCGATGGGCGCGACCGCGTCCATAAAGTCTGGATACATCACCGCCCATTCCAGCGCCTGCATACCGCCCATCGAGCCGCCCGTGACCAGCTTGAGCCGTCGCACGCCCAGATGTTCTAACAGCACCCGTTGCACGCGCACCATGTCGCGGATGGTGACGATGGGGAAGCGCAGCCCGTAAGGCTTACCGGTGCGCGGGTCGATGGAAGCGGGTCCGGTGCTACCCCGACAGCTACCCAGCACGTTGGGCGCGATGACGCAGTATTTCTCGGTGTCGAACACCTTGCCGGGACCGATGAGACCATCCCAGTAACCCACCGTGCGGTTGTACGGCGCGTACTTTCCCGCGGCGTGCGAGCTGCCTGTCAGCCCATGCAGCACCAGAATGGCGTTGTCGCGGGTGGCGTTGAGTTCGCCGTACACTTCGTAAGCCACGTCCACCCGAGGTAGCGTCTGTCGGTTCTCCAGCACAAACGGCTCTTCGGGCGAGGCGAAGGTGAAGATGTGCTTCACGATGTTTTCGCCGACCGAAGCGACGGCTTCGTCTTCTTCCACCGGCAACAGATATGCTGCGGATTCGGTGCTCATCCCACCACCCACTCCTCGGCGCCGTTGACGCCGATGGTGCTGACGGTGATGCCCTGTTCCTTCAGGAACTCGATGGCGCGGTGCAGCTGCGCCGATGAGCCCGTGAGTTCCAGAAACACGAACCCCCCGATGTGCGGGTCGATATTCGCCCGGCGGATGTTGGGTATCAGGTCAAAGTCCTTCACCAGCCGATAGACGATAGGCTCTTTGACCCGCTCGAGCGGGAAGTTCAGTTGCACGCGGATGGTTTCCACCGCGTCTTGTTGCTCTACAGGCATGGATGTATCGCCCTCCTTCAGAAATTAAGACGCAACAACTGCCTCTGCCGTTGCCACTGACGACA
>JAPWUZ010000176.1 GCA_028275265.1 Armatimonadota bacterium
GCTGGATGAGCCCGCGGCGGGTTCCTATACTTTCAATGCGCAGGGCAATGCATACGAAGGCGTCCTGCAGGCGTGGGATAACCAGCTGGCGGCAGGGTTTGTGCAGGTTGCGGTAGGAGAAAGTATCCCCCGCAACAGCAGCAGCTTCACCGTGCGGGTATCTTCCGCGTGGCGATTCGGCCACTCAGACGTCGTGGTGATCGAGCAGCCAGTCACCTTCCAGAGGGAGTGAAACCGGGCTCTCGCCGCCAGCGACGCGAAGGGAAAAACGTCTGATCATCGCCGTCGCCCGTTCCACAGCCTTTTCCACCTCGGGCGACGGCTTTTCCTTGTGTTCAAAATGTACACTTTTCACGGTGAGCAGATATGCCTGCGCCGGAGCCGAGCCGTACACTGCCTGCGCGATGTAGCACAGTTCGGCGGGGCCCACGGAGTGAGTGAAGGAAGCGTTGGCAGAGGGTGTAGCGGCGACGGTTTCCCAATCCAGCTTCCCCACCGGCTCTCCCTCCCTTGCGTCGACGAAAACGGCGATGCGGCACCGACTGAGCGGATCGGCAAGCTCGGGAGTCAGCTGATGACAGGCGATAACCTCTACACCATCCACAGGTTCCTCGATCAGACGCTCTGCGACCCACCAGCCGAAGCCATCATCTTGCCGAAGGGTATTGCCGTAACCGATGACCAGAATGGGGCAGGACATGTTTGCCTCTGGACACCTGTTCGCGTGGAGGGCGAGGCTCCTGCCGAGCCGTCAACCCCTCCCCGCCCGTGGGGAGGTTGCGGAGCGCGGCTCACCCGCTGGCTCGCCCTCCAGATATTCGGGCTATCCGTTTATCGCCTGACCTCATCCAACACCTCGCCGGTGGGTGAGAGCAGCTGGATGTGCAGCGGCATCTGTCCCACGGCGTGCGTGGAGCAGCTCAAGCAGGGGTCAAAGCAGCGTATCACCGCTTCCACGCGGTTGAGCATTCCTTCCTGAATCTGGTCGCCCTTCACAAAGTGCTTTGCCGCCTGCAGGATGCCCCGGTTCATGGCGAGGTTGTTGTGTCCGGTGGCGATAATCAGGTTCGCCCAGGTAATCAACCCATCCTTATCGATGCGATAGTGATGGATGAGCGTGCCCCGAGGCGCTTCGGCCACGCCGATGCCCTCGCTGCGGTTGGGTCCCGCAACTGCCTGCACGCGCGTGTCCAGGATGTCGGGTTCGTTCAGCAGCTGCTGGATGCGCTCCAGTCCGTACAGTATCTCGATGAGGCGGGCATAATGGTAGTAGAACGAGCTGAGCACCGCCCCTCGCTCCAGCGCACGAAACTCCGCCCATGCCTCATCTGCGCGTGGCGTACCGCATCGGTCTATCAGGTTCAACCTTGCCAGCGGACCCACCCGGTACACTCCCTCGGGATAGCCAATCGGCTTGTAGTAAGGGAACTTCAGGTAGGTCCACGGTTCGACCGCCTCGCCGATGTAATGCTCGTAGTCGTCGGGGTCAATCTTGTCGGCGATGACGTTACCGGCGGAATCGACCACGCGAAGCACGCCATCGTAGTGCTCCAGTGCGCCAGTCTCGGTCACCAGTCCCAGGAACAGCGAGGGGAAGTTCGCGAAGGTCTGTATCTCCTCGCTGAACTGGGTCATGGTGTTTTTGAACCAGGCGATAGCCCGCTGGGTGATATCCAGAGCTTCTGGGATGCTTGCCAGCATCTGCTCGCGCTTCTCCGCGCTGAGCGGTTGGGCTACCCCACCCGGTACAATCCACGAGGGGTGAATGCGCTTACCCGCCAACCACTCGATCATCTGCTGACCAATCTGGCGCAGGCGGATACCGTCGCGCGCCATTTGCGGGTTCGTCTGAATGACGCCCACGAGGTTGCGCACGGCAGGGTCAGCGTCCATGCCCAACAGGAAGTCGGGCGAGGAGAGGTGGAAGAAGCTGAGCGCGTGCGACTGTACCAGCTGAGCGAGATTGAAGATACGCCGCAGCTTCTCTGCCGTTTCGGGGATGCGCACCGCCAGCAGAGCGTCGCACGCCTTGCCGGAGGCGATGAGGTGGCTGACGGGGCAAATGCCGCAGATGCGCGCGGTCAGCGCGGGCATTTCGCTGAATCGCCGCCCCTCGCACAGCTTCTCGAAGCCGCGAAACTGGGTGATATGGATACGCGCATCGCGCACGATGCCCTGTTCATCCAGCTGGATGGTGATTTTGGCGTGCCCCTCGATGCGCGTGATGGGGTCTATGGTAATCGTTTGAGCCATTTTGCTACCTCCTTACGCTCCAAAGCGCGTCAGCTTGGCCATGTCCGGCATCCGGTCTGCCAGAAGGTCGCTGAGCGCGAGGAAGATGGTCTCTGCCGAAGGCGGGCATCCGGGAATGAACACATCCACCTTCACCACTTCGTGTACCGGACGCGCCTTCTCGATGAGCGCGGGAATGACCTCACGCGGCACCTGCGGGTGTAACGTCACGTTTTCGAGGTACGCCCGCTGCAAAACCGCGTTCGTCCCAAACGGGTTGCGCATGGAGGGCACGTTACCGGTCACCGCGCAGTCGCCAAAAGCCACCAGTATCTTCGTGCGCTCGCGCACCATTCGAATCTTGTGCAGGTCCTCCTCACTGCTGACCGCCCCTTCGACCAGCGTGATGTCGACCTCTTCAGGAAACTCCTTCAGGTCTACTAGGGGGCTGTATACTAAATCCGCCTGCTGGAACACCTCCACTAGCCGCTCATCCATGTCCAGAAAGGACATGTGGCAACCGGAGCAGCCGTCCAGCCATACGGTCGCTATTCGTTTTTTGCTCATCGCCGTTCCTCCCGCATCATGGTGAGGTAGGGCAGAAACTGCCGCTTCTTGAGCCGCTCGGAAACCGGCTTGCCCTTCTCAAATAACGCACCCGTGGGGCAGACGTTCACGCACTTGCCGCAGCTGGTGCAGGTTTCGGATTCGCCCCACGGCTGGTTCAGGTCGGTGATAACCCGGCTGTCGATACCACGTCCCATCACATCCCAGGTGTGTGCGCCCTCGATCTCGTCGCACACGCGCACGCACCGCGTGCACAGGATGCACCGGTTGTGGTCCACCACGAATCGCTCGTGGCTGGCGTCTACCGGCAGGCGCGGGAAACGATAGGGCACGCTGACGTGCGTCATGCCCAGTATCTGCGCCATGCTCTGCAGCTCGCAGTGTCCGTTCACCACGCACACCGAGCAGATGTGGTTGCGTTCTGAGAATAGCAACTCCAGCACCATCCGGCGGTACTTCTGCAGTCGCTCGGACTGGGTATACACCTCCATCCCCTCTTCTACCCGCGTCACGCACGCAGGTAGCAGACGCGACACACCCTTTATCTCCACCAGGCACAATCGGCACGCGCCGATTGGGGTCAGCCCTTCCAGGTTGCACAGCGTCGGGATGAAGATGCCGTTTTGCCGGGCGACCTCGAGGATGGTCTCGTCTTCACGACCGCTCACATCGCGGCCATCTATCTTCAGCGTTTTGACGCGAACTGGCTGATTCATCGATGTTCCTCCTAATGACGCATCTGGCATACCCCGGCGGGGCACTGCTTGTCCACGATGTGGGCGATGTACTCATCGCGGAAGTACTGGAGCGTGCTCAGCACGGGGTTGGGTGCGGTTTGTCCCAGCCCACACAGGCTGGTGTACTTCACCATGTCGCACAGCTCCTCCAGCAGGGCAAGGTCATCCATCGTTGCCTGACCGGAGGTAATCTTGTCCAGCAGGTGGTACATCTGCGCGGTACCGACGCGGCAGGGCACGCACTTGCCGCAGGACTCGGAGACGCAGAAGTCCATAAAGAACTTCGCCACGTCCACCATGCAGGAGGTTTCGTCCATCACAATCATACCTCCTGAACCCATGATGGAGCCGACCTTCGCCAGCGACTCGTAGTCCACAGGCATGTCGAGGTACTGTTCGGGGATGCATCCGCCCGAGGGACCACCGGTCTGTACCGCCTTGAATTGGTGTCCATCGGGAATGCCACCGCCGATGTCAAAGATAATCTCGCGCAGGGTGATGCCCATCGGTACCTCGATTAAGCCGGTGTTCTTCACACGTCCTGCCAGCGCGAATACCTTGGTGCCCTTACTCTTTTCCGTGCCGATGCTGGCGAACCAGTCGCCCCCATTTCGGATAATCGGCGCGACGTTGGCGAAGGTTTCCACATTGTTAATCAGGGTGGGATAACCCCACAAGCCGTACTCAGCAGGGTAGGGCGGGCGCGGACGGGGCTGCCCGCGTTTGCCCTCGATGGAGGCGATGAGAGCCGTTTCCTCGCCACACACAAAAGCACCGGCGCCCAGGCGAATGTCCACATGGAAGCTAAAGGTGGTTCCGCAGATGTTGTTGCCCAGCAGACCGAGGCGTTCCGCCTGCCGGATAGCGGTGCGCAGCCGTTTGACCGCCAGCGGGTACTCGGCACGCACGTAAAGGTACCCCTGACTGGCGCCCACCGCGTAGGCGGCGATCGCCATGCCTTCCAGCACGCGGTGTGGGTCACTCTCCAGCACGCTGCGGTCCATGAACGCGCCGGGGTCGCCTTCGTCGGCGTTGCAGATGACGAATTTGCGACTGCCTCCTGCTTTGGCAACGGTGCTCCACTTCAATCCCGTTGGGTAGCCTGCGCCGCCGCGTCCACGCAGTCCGCTGCGGGTAATCTCGTCAATCACGTCCTGCGGGGACATGTCTTCCAGCACACGCGCCAGCGCAGTGTAACCGTCACGGGCGATGTAGTCCTCTATCTTCTCGGGGTCGATGACCCCGCTGTTTTCCAGCACAATCTTGTACTGCTTGGTGAAGAAGGACATATCGGCGGGGCATACCAGCCGCTCCACCGGCTTCTTGCCCAGGCTTTGCACAATGTCGGCAGCGTCCGTCTCGGTGACATTCTGGTACATCACACCGTCGGGTTCGACGAGCATGAGCGGACCCGCAGTGCACAACCCGAGACAGCCAACCCCTTTGACCTCGCACTCGCCCTCCAGTCTGCGCTGGGTGATTTCGTTTTGCAAAGCCTCCCGAACGCGGTCGCTGCCTGCAGACAGACATCCTGCCGCGACGCATATCTTGATGCGGTGTCGGGGCTCAGGGCGAGCCTCTTCCTGAGACTCTGCCAGCTTACGCAGTTCCTCCGGTGTCATTGGTCTGTCCACCTCCCTAGCCGTTGTAGCGCCTCTTCGGGGGTTACCTTACCTGCCACTTCGCCGTCAAAGACCACTGCAGGCGCGAGCCCGCACGCCCCAATACAACGCGCCGTGAGCAACGACAGCTTGCCGTCTGCTGTGGTCTCGCCCGGCTGAATCTGGTATTTCTCCGAAATGGCAGCCACCACCTGAGGGGCACCTTTGATGTAGCAGGCGGTTCCCATGCATACCACGCAGGTGTGCTCGCCCTGCGGCTTCAGGGTGAAGAAGTGGTAGAAGGTAGCCACTCCGTACACCTTGCTCAAAGGTACCCGAAGCGCTCGGGACACATATTGCAACGCCTCTGTATCCAGATACCCGAAGGTCTGCTGGACAGAGTGCAGCGTTTCAATCAACGCATTGGGGTCATACCCATGCCGGCGCATGGTGGCTTCCACAATCCGCCACCGTTTGTCATCCGAAGGCGGAGACGGTTTCGTGAAATGCATCTTTATCGCTTCCTCCGTCTGTAATGTAATGTGCAGTTCTCGGGGGCGCAGGGGAAAACCGCAGAACCGACGGATTGTGTAAGCTGTCTGCGGCGGAGAAACACCACTGTTCAGGGGGCTTCTTTGCCACGTTTTCTTCCCTCACCCGACCCCTCGTT
>JAPWUZ010000177.1 GCA_028275265.1 Armatimonadota bacterium
CAATTGCCTGCTTGCCCGAACGAATCGCGCCAAATATCCTGCAGGCGAAGAACACCAGCCGGTGCCTCCGCAAGGGCGATAGCAAACCCTTCACCCCCATACGAACGACAGGAATCTTTTGCCGTATCACGAATCTACTTCCAAACACATCCCAAGGAGAGAAGCATGCCGATGCAACGGGTGGCTGTATTACTCCACGAGCCGATTGGCACAATCAGTCCCTATCTGCATGGCGAATTCGCCGAGCACCTGGGCGAGTGCATCTATCCGGGCATCTGGGTAGGAGAAGATTCGTCCATTCCCAATATCGGCGGCATCCGCAGAGACGTGGTGGATGCCCTGCGCCCCTTGCAGATACCGGTACTGCGCTGGCCCGGTGGCTGCTTCGCCGACGCCTACCACTGGCGCGATGGTATCGGACCGCGCGAGAAACGCCCCCTCCGTATCAACTACCACTGGGGCATGGCACCGGAACCCAACCACTTCGGCACACACGAGTTTATCGCCTTTTGCCGCCTTATCGGCGCGGAGCCTTACATCGTGGGCAACGTCGGTTCCGGCACGCCTGCCGAACTGCGCGACTGGGTGGAGTACTGCAACTTCGCCGGCGATTCCACCTTGGCAAACGAACGCCGCGCCAACGGAGCCGAAGAGCCTTTCCGGGTGCGCTTCTGGGGTGTGGGCAACGAAAACTGGGGCTGCGGCGGCAACATGCACCCCGAATACTACGCGGAGCTGTTCTGCCGCTACCGCACGTTCCTGTTTAACTACTCCGATACGCCCGTACACGCCATTGCTTGCGGCGCGGCAGGCAACGACTGGGACTGGACGTGGAAGTTCCTGAACAGCTTGAGGCGCAAGGGTTGGAGCCGACACCATCTGGTGCAATCGCTGGCGGCACATTACTACTGCGGAACTGCCGGAACTGCTACCGAGTACACCGCCGAGCAGTGGGTAGAGCTGCTGTGTAAGGCGAAAGCCATCGAAGGTATTCTCGCGGGACACCGCACCGTCATGGATGAACTGGACCCCGAACAGAAAATCAGTCTCATCATTGACGAATGGGGCGCGTGGCATCCGGTAGAGCCAGGCAAACCGGGTTCGGGGCTCTACCAGCAGAACACGATTCGCGATGCGCTGGTAGCGGCACTGACTCTGGACGTCTTCCACCGGCATTGCCACCAGATATTCATGGGGAACATCGCCCAGCTGATTAACGTGTTGCAATCGCTGCTGCTGGTGCAGGACGATAAATGCATCAAGACTCCCACCTACTACGTCTGGCAGATGTATGCGCCGCACAGAGGAGCGCAAGCGGTACGCTTCGAGACGCTGGCAGATACGCTATCCGATGGCGGTGCGGTGCGTGACTTCTGCCGTCAGCAGTATCTGCAGAAAGTACCCTTTAGCCTGCAGGTGATAGAGGGTTCTGCCTCCGTGAAGGAGGATACGCTTTGTATCACGCTGTGCAACACCCATCCCGAACAGCCGGCGGAACTGGAGGTGCAGGTGCTGGGTGGAAAGGTCGCACAGGCGCAAGCGGTTTTCCTGACTGCCGACGATATCCACGCGCATAACACCTTTGAAGAGCCCGAGAGAGTGAAGCCATCCGAACCGCAGGCGGTGCGTATCGAGGGCGATTATCTGCATCTCACTGCACCCGCCGCTTCGGTCGTACGGATTACGGGTAAATTGTCACCTTAAGGAGGAGATGCACCATGCAGAAGACAACGCGCAGGGAGTTCATCAAGCGAAGCGCGCAGTACGGAATGAGCCTCTGGCTGGTAGCGCATAGTTGGAGCCCTACCTACGCCCAGAACGATAAGCTGAACATCGGCATCATTGCGTGCGGCGGACGAGGCTGGGGTAACATCGACGGCGTATCCACCGAGAACATTGTCGCTATCTGCGACGTGGATGAGAACCCGCTGGGAGAAGCGGCGAAGCGGTTTCCCCGCGCCTACAAGTACGTGGACTTTCGCCAGATGTTGGATGAGCGGCACCGCGAGTTAGACGCCGTGGTCATCAGCACACCCGACCACACGCACGCGGTTGCCGCCATGGCTGCCATGCAGCTGGGCAAGCACGTCTACTGTGAGAAGCCCCTCACCCATTCCGTGTACGAGGCGCGCAAGCTGGCAGAGGCGGCAAAGCGTTACAAAGTGGTTACGCAGATGGGCAACAACGGGCATGCCAGCGACGGGCTGCGTCGTTCGGTGGAAATCCTGAGGTCCGGCGTCATCGGCGCTATCCGCGAAGTGCACGCCAGCACCGACCGCCCCATCTGGCCGCAAGGCATCGACCGTCCCATCGATACACCACCCGTGCCGCGCAACCTGCACTGGGACCTGTGGCTTGGTCCCGCACCCGAACGCCCGTACCACCCGGCGTACCATCCCTTCAACTGGCGCGGGTGGTGGGACTTCGGCACGGGCGCGCTGGGAGATATGGGATGTCATATCCTGGATACTGCCTTTTGGGCACTGGACCTGGGTGCACCGCTGAGTGTGGAGGCTGAAGGCGAACCGCATCACCGAGAAACGGGTCCCAAATGGAGCATCATCCGCTACGAGTTCCCTGCCCGCAAGGGAATGCCACCTGTTACCCTTTACTGGTACGACGGCGGAAAGCTTCCGCCGAAGGAACTCGCGCCGGAAATCGACATCCAGCCGAACTGCACGCTGTTCATTGGCGAGTATGGCAAGGCGTGGGTGCCTCACGGCGGCGAGCCGGTACTCTTGCCTCGGGAAAAGTTCGAAGGATACCAGCCACCACAGCCGACCATTCCTCGCGCGCCACGCGGACATCATCAGGAGTGGATCGACGCCTGCAAGGGACGCGCCAAGGCGATGAGCGACTTCGAATACGCGGCAAAGCTTACCGAGATGGTACTGCTTGGCAACGTGGCGTTTCGCACCGGGCACAAGATTTACTACGACGCCCGAAACATGCGAGCGAAAAACTGTGCCGAAGCGGAGCGCTACATCCGCCGCGAGTACCGCAAGGGCTGGTCACTGTAGTGCGTCGCACACCACCAGACGGTGGTCAGAGTGCTGCGTGCGGAAGGCACGGACGCTAATTGGGCGCAGGTGCGGGCTCAGCCATATCTGGTCGATGCGGTGGAAGGGATATTCGTTGGTAATGGTGCTGCCCCAACCTGCGCCTGCGAGGCGAAAGCTGTCGCGCAGATGCTTTTGTAACAATCTCAGCGGCGCCTCGCCGGGCGGCATATTGAAGTCGCCCCCCACAATCACCGGTGTCTCAGGAGGTATTCGCTCCACCCGGCGCATCACCGTCTTGATTTGTTCGTGGTGAAGGCGGCGCACCTCAGCGTGCTGCCGCCAGCAATCGGGTGACCAGAGGTCTGCACGCACCGTGGGAGGAGATAACCGAAGACTGATAACCTCCATCGGCTTTCTGCCGGTCAGCGTGACACGCGCGTGAGTGAGGAAGATTTTTTCGTCCGGGCTCAGCGGGTAGGACTGCACGTTTCCCCGCGCAATAATACTGGCATCCGGTCCATGCGCCCAACCGCCCTCCTCGCCGAACAGATCTCGTGCGAGCTGGTGTACCGCGTCTCGGCTCGGCGACTCCTGCAGGAGCACGATGTCTGGTTGATACCGTTTAACCTCTCTCGCCGCCTCCAGCAAGCCGCCCGCGCAGTTCAGGCTCACAATCCGAATCACCCGCGTCGGGCTTTCATGGCGCGCGGGAATAATTCCTCTCAACAGACTCCATGGCTCCTCCGCAAAGCTCAGCAGGAAAAGGAGCCACAGTCCACCTACCGCCCCTGCGAGGCGTCCCCTCCGCCATCCCAACCCCGCCAGCAACAGCCCGGGAACCAACCACAGCCACGTCGGAAACACCGTCACAGCGGCGCAGGAGATGGGGCGCAACAGATAACAGGTTGCGACGACAATCCAAAGGAGAAGAGACAGGATGGGGAAAAACAGGCTCATTCTCGCTCAGCGTCCCACTGCCATCACATCCTTGTTGAGTCGCTCGTTAGTATTCTACCTCTGTGCTCTGCCGCTTTCGCGGGGCAGAGGAAGAGTCCTCTCGCTCAGTGGCGGAGTCCTCCTCTTCCGCAGACGGTTCTTCCTCGAAGGTGTACAGATACATCCACCGCCCATCGGGTTTCACCACTTTCTGCTTGTGCATCCGGAACCGCTTCATTCCACCTTATGCCCCCGTTTTGCCAGCACGATAGCGCCATACACCCCCGCGCGATGCCCCAGCTCCGCTGGTTTCACCGGTGGCGGAGGCACAATTTTCAGCATCTGCGCCAGCTTCTCACGCAGCGGCTGGAATAGCGTCTCCCCGCGCTTAATCATGCCGCCAGCCAGCACAAACACCTCCGGGCACACTAGCGTGGTCACGTTGACGATGCCCCATGCCAGATAACCTGCAATCTCCGCCCAAAACGCGGGGTCGTGGATGTCCTCCGGCTCCTTGCCTGTGCGTGCCTGTATGGCACTGGCTGAAGCATATGCCTCCAGACAGCCGCGCGCCCCACAGCCGCACAGTGGCCCCTCCGGATTTAGCACTTGGTGTCCGCCTTCCACGTCCAGCTTGCCGTGGTAAATGTGCCCGTCCATCACCACAAAGTAACCGATGCCCGTGCCCAGTGTAAAGCCCGCTACGATGCGGTAATCCTTCCCTGCACCAAGCACCGCCTCCGCCAGCCCTGCGACGTTGGCATCGTTGTCCACGTAGACGGGACATCCCAGCGCGTCTCCCAGTTCGGGATAGGAAACGTTCTTCCACGGGATATTGGGCGTCCAGTACAGGTATCCGGTGCGCCAGTCGATGGGTCCTGGCGTTCCGATACCGAGCCCCTTGGGCTTCCCGCCCACCAGCTCGGTAGCCGCCGCTATCATCTGCGCACGAGCGTCCGCGTAATCCGGCGGAGTCTCGATATCCCGCGTGACCAGTTCGCCGTTACGGATGGTTCCCACCTTGATCGACTGACCGCCGATGTCGATGCCCACATAGCCTTCGTATTCAGACAGGTTCATCTTCTTCCCCCTGCACTGTTTGTTCAATGGAGAAATCTGAGTAACTGATGGGAAGACGAGCCTTCTGCTGCGTAAACGCCTCCACAGGCACGTTCGCCTGTTTCAGTGAGGCAAAGGTCTCGCCTTCCCAGAACGCTACCGCACTTTCTCAATCCGCGACCTTACGTCCTGCGCGAATCGGTCAATGAACCCCTGTACGTAACTGAACACATCTGTCGTGGGGTCCTTGATCAGCGGCGTCAGGTCCATCCCATAAATCAGGCTGGTGGATACATCCACGCCGTGCGACTCGAAGTAAGTCGCGTGCGCTCGCCTCCGCCCCATCGTGGCGAGGTCATAACGCTTACCGCCACAGATTTGTGAGTCGAACACACCCAACAACGCCGCCGCCAGGTTTTCATGCGCCGAGACGTCCATCGGCACCTTGTCGCTGTCCGCCATCCAGTCCAGGTCGCGCCAGACTTCACAGCCCAGCACCTGCTGCGGCTTCGCATCGTCTGGCAGTTCGCGCAGGGCGGCAATTACCCGCAGGGTTACCGCCACATGCGTATCGTGCTTATCCGCCAGGTTGTGCGTGTACACAATCCGTGGGCGCGTGGCGAGGAACACCTTTTTGAGGTCCTCCTTCACTGCCGGATTGCTTCCGTCTTTGGTAGCGGCACTGGAATAGTCCAGAAAAATCTGCGCGGTGTATTCGCCCACGACCGCCGCCTTCTTCTGTTCCTTGCGC
>JAPWUZ010000178.1 GCA_028275265.1 Armatimonadota bacterium
AGATGACCGAGCGCATTAAATCGGTCGTGCGCGAGAACAGCGAGACCAACTGTTACATCAGGGTAACTGTTTCGCGCGGAGTGGGACTGGGCTTGGACCCCAAGCACATCCGTCTGGAGCCGACCATTGCCATCTCCACCGCCGACCTTGCTCTTTACCCGCGCGAGATGTATGAGAACGGCTTGCACGTGGTAACCGTCTCCACGCGCATTCCACCCGCGCAGTGTCTGGACCCGCGCATCAAGTCGCTGGGGCGATATATCAACAATATCCTCGCGAAGATGGAGGCAAACCGCGTGGGCGCGGGCGAGGGCTTGATGCTCAATATCGAGGGCTATGTGGCAGAGGCAACCGGCGATAACATCTTTATCGTCAAAAACGGCGTGCTGCATACGCCGCCGCCATCGGCGGGCATCCTCGCGGGCATCACGCGCGCCACGGTGATGATGCTGGCGGAGCAGATAGGCATCTCCGTGCGCGAGACGATGATGACGCTGTACGACGTCTATACCGCCGACGAGGCTTTCCTCACCGGCACTGCCGCCGAAGTCATCCCGATGGTGACTCTGGACGAACGCCCCATCGGCACGGGCAAGCCGGGCGATATAACCAATCGCATCATTGCCGCGTTTCGGGAACACACACAGAGCAGTGGCACGCCTGTCTGAGCAACGCTGCGAGGTTTGCGGGCGATTTGCCGTGCAGTGGCGGGTGCATGCCGACGGTCCTCCCCGACTGTTGTGTGCAGAATGCACCCGCCGATACCTTGCGCGGCTTGCCCCTGAAAAGGCTCCGGCGTATTTCGCGCTACTGCAACCAGCCGCCGTCCACCAACAGCATCCGCCATTGACCGCCTGTCCGCGCTGCGCTACCGAAACCACACTGCTTTCCGCACAGGGAGTAGCTGGCTGCGCCGATTGCTACCGTTACCTGTCGCAAGCAGTGGAGCAATGGCTGAAGCAGTGGTCACTGCCGCTTGGCCACGAAGGTGAGCCTCTGCCCGAAACCGCTCATCACCTGACCGCGCCCTCCGCACCCACAAAACCAGATGCTTTCTGGCTGCACTCACTGCAGCCGCTGCAGGTGATTCTCAGCAGCCGAGCCCGATACGCTCGCAACTTCGTGTGGGCGCGTTTTCCCTGGTGCGCCGATAGCGCGGAGCTGGAGCAGGTACGTACTCGTGTGGAGCGAGCGGCACGCCTCAGCCCATGGCGTTTCGCCATACTGCCCACGCACCGCATGAAGCCCTCCGAAAGACAACGGTGGATAGACCTGCGCCTTGCCAGCCCTCCGCTGCGCGACAATACCCTGTATGGCTCGCTGATTGTGGATGAGGCGCGTGCGGTGAGTGTACTGGTCAACGAAGAGGACCACCTGCGGGTGCAGGCGATCCTGCCCGGCTTGCAACTACGTGAGAGCATCGCCCTGGCACGCGCTGCTCTGGAGGCACTGGCACTGCAAGACGAGCTGGCTTTCTCCGACAATTACGGATGGTTGACCACCTCCGCCCTCAACATCGGGTGGGGGCTGCGTGTCTCGGTCATGATGTACACGCCTGCCATCGAGCGAATGGGGCAGTTGCAAACGGTGTGGCAAGCCGCTGCGGAACTGGGCGGCACCATTCGCGGTCTATACGGTGAGGGAACGCCTGCCAGCGCGCTATTTCAGGTGTCCAACTCACACAGCATCGGCATTGACGAGGCAACCGTTGCCGCGCAGGTGGCAGGCACCGCACAGTCCATTGCTCAGGCAGAGCAACGTGCGCGTGAGCAACTGTTGTTATCTCAGGCTCGACAGTTGCACGAAGAGGCAGAACAGGTGTATCATAATCTTGGAAGGGAACGCACCTTGAGAGCCGCAGATGCCTTGCAGATGCTGTCGGTAGTCAGCCTTGCCGCAATGGCAGGGTGGGGGCACCTGACCCCTGAGGTCTGGAAAGAGATGCTGATGGCGGTGCGCTGGGAGGCACCATACGACGACGCCGAATGGCGCGCCATCCGGATGCGAACACTGGTGCGGCAAGTGCGCAACGGATAGTTTACCCTTCGTCGACGCGCTTGCATCTGCAGGGTCAAAACGGGTAACCTAATAGGCGGAAGAACCTTTTCGTGGAGTAAGGTCGGCTTTGCAGGCGCTGTCGGAAGGAGATACCATCCGCAAGCACCGCCGCTGCCGATCAAGGAGGTTTTATGTCAGCAATGTGGCAGCGATTCACTGAGCGTGCTCGCCGCGTTATCTTCTACGCCCAGGAAGAGGCGGGACGTCTGGGTGAAAACTATGTCAGCACCGAGCACCTGTTGCTGGGGCTGGTTCGCGAACCCGATAGCGTTGCCGCACGCATCCTGGAGCGTATGGGCGTTAGCCTCAGTCGTGTGCGCAGTGAGATCGAGCGACAGGTGTCGCGGGGAGAAGGAAGGCTCGGACAGGAGACCCAGCTGACCCCTCGCGCCAAGCGCGTGATTGATCTCGCCTATGACGAGGCACGCCAGCTCAACAACAACTATATTGGCACCGAACACCTGCTGCTGGGCTTAATCCGTGAAGGAGAGGGACTGGCAGGCAGGGTTCTGGCACGGCTGGGGGTAGACCTGGAACGCGCCCGTCGTGAGGTGATGGCGCTGCAATCGAGTGACAGCGGCGCACCCGCACCGCGCCAGCGTTCACGCACCCCCACCCTGGACGAGTTCGGTAGAGACCTCACCGAGCTGGCGCGTCAGGACAAACTGGACCCCGTCATCGGTCGCCATAACGAGATCGAGCGCGTCATCCAGATACTCTCTCGCCGCACGAAGAACAATCCCGTGCTGATTGGCGAACCCGGCGTCGGCAAGACCGCGATTGCCGAGGGTCTGGCACAGCGCATCGTTTCCGGGGATATTCCGGAGGTACTGAAAGACCGGCGCATCGTGGCTCTGGACCTGGCTGGGCTGGTTGCCGGCACCAAGTACCGCGGTGAGTTTGAAGAGCGCATGAAGCGTGTACTGGAAGAGGTTCGCAAGGCACAGGGTGAAGTCATCCTGTTCATCGACGAGCTGCACACCGTGGTCGGCGCAGGCGCGGCGGAGGGCGCGATCGACGCCTCCAATATCATGAAGCCCGCACTGGCACGGGGCGAACTGCAGTGTATCGGCGCAACCACGCTGGACGAGTATCGCAAATACATCGAGCGTGACGCCGCACTGGAGCGACGCTTCCAGCCGGTGCAGGTGCGCGAGCCGAGCGTGGATGAGGCTATCGAAATCCTGCGCGGCTTGCGGGAACGCTATGAAGCACACCACCGCGTGAAGATCGAAGATAACGCCATTATCGCGGCGGTGCGCCTCGCAGACCGTTACATCACCGACCGCTACCTCCCCGACAAGGCGATTGACCTGATAGACGAAGCGGCATCCCGGGTGCGCCTGCAGTACTCCCTGCCGCCGCGCGAACTGCGACAGGTCAAGCAACAGCTTGCCCGGATAGAGAAAGAACTGGAGATGGCGCACAAATCCGGCGACTATTCGCGCGTGCAGGAACTGCGCTCGCAGCGTACCGTTCTCCAGAACCGCGCCGCCGACCTCGAGCAGGAATGGAACCTGAAGCGCCAGGAGATGCGCACGGTGGTCACCGAAGACGAAGTGGCGCACATTGTGCAGTCGTGGACGGGCATTCCTGTCTCGCGCTTGATGGAAGCGGAGACGGTGAAGTTGCTGAAGATGGAAGAGGAGCTGCACAAGCGAATCATCGGTCAGCACGAGGCGGTGGTGGCGGTCAGCAAGGCGATACGGCGTGCCCGTTCTGGACTGAAAGACCCCAAGCGACCGATAGGAACCTTCATCTTCCTCGGTCCGACCGGCGTTGGCAAGACCGAGCTGGCGCGTGCGCTGGCGGCTTTCCTGTTTGACAACGAAAACAACCTCATCCGCCTCGACATGTCCGAGTACATGGAGCGGTTTGCGGTATCGCGACTGGTGGGTGCGCCTCCGGGCTATGTGGGCTATGAAGAGGGTGGTCAGCTCACCGAAGCGGTGCGCAGGCAACCCTACTCGGTAGTGCTGCTGGACGAGATAGAAAAAGCGCACCCTGAAGTGTTCAACATCCTGCTTCAGATTTTCGAGGACGGTCGCCTGACCGACTCACAGGGCAGAGTGGTGGACTTTAAGAACACGGTCATCATCATGACCTCCAACCTCGGCGCGCGCTCCATTCAGGGCGAACCCAGTATGGGCTTCCTGAGCGCAAGCAAGCCCAAGGAGGAGACCGAGCGCGAGTACGAGAGCATGAAGGGGCGTATCATGGAAGAGCTGAAGCGCACCTTCCGTCCCGAGTTCCTCAACCGCATCGACGAAATTGTGGTGTTCCACGCACTGACCTTCGCCGAAATCCTGCAGATTGTGGACCTGATGGTCGGGCGTGTGGCACAGCAGGCGCGTGCGCAGGGCATCGAGCTGGAGATTACGCAGGAAGTCCGCGAGATGCTGGCGCGCGAAGGCTTCGACCCGCAGTTTGGCGCGCGCCCGCTGCGTCGTGCGGTACAAAGGCTGATTGAGGACCCGCTGGCGGAGGAAATCCTGCTGGGACGCTTCAGTGAAGGCGATACGGTGCTCGCCTCGCTGGACGAAGACGGCAGGCTGGTGTTCCTGAAGAAGGAAACCTCTGAGGCGGAGAACCCGCCGGAACCCGCAGGAGTAGGCTAAGCGAAAAGCGAACATCCCGCCGATTGTCCGGCGGGATGTTCCGTTTGTAAAGCTGAAGCTATCCTCGCCCCGCTCCCGCCGGTACGCGCTCCTCCTGCAGGGATTCCTCCAGCGTTTCCTTGCCGCGCTGGATGGTTCCTATCGCTTTTGCCAGCACCGCTTCGAGGTTGTTCAGTACATCGCGAGCATATTCATCCGCCCCACGTCGAATCTGCCGTGCGTCCTCCCTCGCGCTGGCAACGATATGTTGAGCCTGCTCTTTTGCCATCAGCACAATCTCGCTCTGGTCTACCATGCGCTGTGCCTGCAGGCGTGCTTCCTCCAGAATGCGTGCCGCCTCCGCTTTACTCTCCTCGATAATGTGGTTGGCTTCCTCACGAGCGGTTTCCAGAATGCGGTCTCGCTCGCGCGTGACATTGCTGGCACGCTTCACATCCTCTGGCAGCGAAGCGCGGATGCGGTTGACCAGCACAAAAAATTCATCGTGGTCCAGCCCAACCGTGAGCTTGAGCAGGGCAATGTACTTCGTGTTCTCTACCAGCTCCTCAAGCTGTTTCAGAAGTTGCAGGATTTCTATTGGTATCACCCCCTGTTATTGGCTTCCCGATTTGGCAATGTTCTCCCCAGCTTTCGATAGAGATACGGCTCTACCGCCTTGGGAACCAGTCCCTGTACGCTACCTCCCAGCCGGGCAATCTCCTTGACGATGCTGGAAGATAGAAAAACGTACTCGGAATTGGTCATCATGAAAATAGTTTCTATCTGTGGACATAGGCGCCGATTGGTCAGCGCCATCTGCAGTTCGTAGTCGAAATCGCTTACCGCCCGCAACCCCTTCACAATCACCCGCGCTCCGCGCTTCATGGCGAAATCGACCAGCAACCCGTCAAAGCTCTCTACGTGAACGTTAGGCAAAGAGGCGCAAACTTCCTGCAAGATAGCTAAGCGTTCTTCCACGGTAAACAAAGGCTGCTTTGAAGGGTTAGGGGCAACTGCAACAATCAGCTTCTCGAACAGGCGCGACGCCCGTACGATGATATCGTAGTGCCCGCTGGTAACGG
>JAPWUZ010000180.1 GCA_028275265.1 Armatimonadota bacterium
GGCAGCCTCGTGCGCGGGCTCGAGGACGAACTCCACCTCGTTCGCCCAGTGTGTCGCCCAGTCGTTATGGAACGCCCAGAAGTTTACCTTGGACACACTGCGACCAGCCGCCAGTTCCATCGCCTCACCCACATTATGATTGACCCGGACGGAGATTTTCACGGGCTGTCCCGCCAGCAGTTTCTCCCGCACTTCGGGCATCTGCGACCAGGGGATGGATGCTTCAACATACCGGGTGGTCTCGTCACGCCAGACGACCAGCTTTCCCTCTTTGACTGCTCCCCCGTCTTCAGGCGCTCTGGGTTGCCGCGGGTAGAAGTGTTTGCGCGTCATACCCGGGCGCTGCAGACACCAGATTTCCGTGCCGCCTCCGTAGCGCGGTGCCACGGGATTCAGAGCGAACTCATAGTCGGTGTCGGCATACACCATGAAGCGGGGCATGGTGCCAGGTGGGTGAGACAGCAGCGGTTTGCGCTCCACCGGCAGGGCGTTGAAGGCAATCTGGATGTTGTCGGTGCCGTTGCCTGCCGGGAGGTCTGGCTCCTTGCGGTAGGAGAAACGACGCACTCCGTCGGGCCACACCAGCTCACGGCGCATTTTCCTGTCAGGCTGGTTAGGATCGGTGACCACTTCATAGCACACCTTCGGGTAGAAGTAGGCGTCATCGTCGCGAGTCTCGAAGCGCACGTTTCCCTCATAAGGAGTGCTATCTGCGACCTTCGCGGCAAGATAGAAGTACCGTTCGTCGCAGGCAAAATACAGCATCGCGCTACCTTCCGTGATGTCTTTTGCGAAGGGCTTAAAGGGCAAGTATGCCTGCTCTGTCGCGCTGGGCGCAATGCCCTCGCCCTGCAAAACCTGCGGTAACACTCCCTGCCAATCCTGAAGGTCGCCGTCCACCGCGATGCGCCGTCTTGCCACCACGTTCACGCGCAGGGTTTCGCGATGCTCGGCAGTGCCATCTCGCTGCGCATCGAAGTGCACCGTGCACGGATAAAGATTCAACGGGTTTTCCTTTCCGGACCGGACGCGCAGACGAATGTGGCGAGTCTCGTGCGGTTTCAGAGACAGGTCAACCTGTTGGCGTTCCAGCTCCACGTTCTCGATCTGCACGGAAAGCCGCCCTTGAACCGGACGGTTCAGCACGTTCGTCACCGTGATTCTCAGGGCAGGTCGCTGGTGGAGTGGCGCAAGGAAATCCCGCAGCACGATTTCGACGGGTTCGATGCCTGTGATGCGGGCGCGGCGCAGGCTGGTTAACAGCCGTTCGAAGGAACCGGGCTTGCCGGTCGTCCGAAGGTAGTAACCATAGCCGTTCAATGGAACGACGATGCGATTGCCCTTTTGGGGCAGTGGGTTGCCGTAGTAGTCGAACATCACAAACTCGCCCTGTGGGTTTTCCAGCACCAGGTCGGCGTCTCTCAACACCATTTCGCGTGCGACGGCTTGCTTGAGGGTGTTCCTCTGCTCTCTGGCAGTGGGTGGCAGCTTCGCGAGCTGCTCTTGCAGGCTTTTGACCTGTTGCCGGTTGCGCAAGCCCAGCACGTTGCGGAACAGCAACGCATTCGAGTCGTACGTCAGGCGCAGATCGCCCACGACCACCACGGTACCATCATCTCTGCCGCGCAGACCATCGAAAACGAAAATCCAGGGCAATCCGTTCTTGAACAGGATTTCACGAAAGGCGCGCTGCCCGATGAACTTCTGACACGCCGCCACGGCAGCGGCGGTAGACCATACCTGCGTGATACCCACACGGGGATTGTCCTGTAGCACCTGAGGGGTATAAACATTGCCGTGATAGATTCCTGCCGTGCGCTGTTGTCCCTGCGCCCGCATCGAGGCAATCACCGCCGCCACGCGGTGCTCGGAATTCGCAATCCAGCTTTCCGTATCCCATACCTGAACGGGGCCATAAGGTGACTTGCGTTGTCGCCATTCGGGCACAAGCGCGGGGTCCGCAGCGAGAGGCTGGTAGTGAATGCTGACGAAATCCAGCCATTTGAGGAAAGTGTCTGTGCCGTCGCAAAAGAGCTTGTCGCGGGTGTTGGAGGAAGAACAGGCTCCTCCGATAAGTACTCTTACACCAGCGTTTGCCCTTGCGGCTTCCACACCGCGCGCCATGCGGGTGTACAGTTCACGGTATCGCGGCATGTCCGCGCCCCAACCGGAAATGGACAGTCCCTCCCATGGCTCATTCCACAGTTCGACGGCGTTCAACATGCCTTTGGGCCAGCCGTAGCGCTCCACGATGCGCTGAGTCCATCGTTCAAAGTCGTCATCGTACTCCGGCAGCCATGCGTAATCGGATTTGGTGTCCAGCATCTCATCCTGGTCGTTGAGATGGGGGCGAGGACGTCCAAGCGGCATCGGTGCGCCGCCCTCGCCGATGGTCAACATGACGGTGATGTTGTATTTGCTTGCCCAGCTCATCCATTCATCGAAGACCCTCAGTTGTTCGTTGAAGCGTGTCGGTTCGGTGGTCACGTAGCCGATACCGAGGCGACAGCCCTTGATGCCCAGCTTGTAGAAAGTGGCCATCGCCGCTTCGCTCATCTCATGCGGCCAGGGCATGTCTAGGGCGAAGGTCGGAATGAACACTTTACCAGGGTCGGGACGAAGTACACGCACAAGGGCGGCTCCGAAAACCCTGCCCGCTTTGCCAAAATCAAACACCAGCACATATCCACCGAGCTTCTGCGGAACCAGAGGCTTTACTTTCAACCGCCTCGTTGCACGAGGCGCCAGACGGACAGCCACGGGGGTTTTCCCCACCAAACCCAGCCGGTACACATGGGGTACCCACCAGTCCCCGATTTTCACCTCCGTGCGGTAGTGGATGGTCTCGAGGAAGCCCTGCAGGTTCTGCTCCGTGTCGGTTCTATTGGTGACTTCGAACTCGAAGGTGGCTTCTTCGCCCTGCCACAGCACATTTGCCCCCTCGATGCCTCCAGCCCGCACACCGACCTGTTTGACTTCGACGGTGGTGCTGCGCTGCGCGGGGGTCAGTCCAAAGGCTTCTGCGAAGCCAGGCATTTCTGACCCTGTTACCATTTGCGCAAACCCATGCGTGCAGGACACTGCGACTGCCAAAGTTAAAGTCAGCCACCGTGATGTTCGCCGAATCATTCTGCACCTCCCTGTGACGATGCCTCAATGCATGGATTGGAAAAAGGAGGGAGATTGCCTCTACGAAGCACCGGTCATCCGCAATCTCCCGTCAGCTGTCTCTCACTTTACCTGTTCGGCAACCGAAAGCGCCCGCGGTATTCACTTCTGGCTCAATGCAGCCCGCAGCGCAATCTCGCCATTGCCGCGTGTCAACACCTCCAGCTGGGCACGCTCCTGCGGGGTGAGACGGTTGATGTCGCCCCCGCTCTTCTGTGCCAGAGAGCGAATCCACTCCGACACCTGCTCATTGCGTGCCTGTACCGGAGGGGGATATTCCGGTCTACTATGGCAAGCTTTGCTGTTAGATTGGTTTTTTGCTGGCTTCCGCTCATGGCATCACCTCATTGGGGGCGAGGGAAGCCCATTCCCTCGCCCGTGTTTTTAGTCCAGGTGAGGCAGGAAGTTCTCCGCCCGCAGCGACCCGAACCGGAACGCCTTCGCATGTCCGTCCACGAAGACCATGTTCACGATGCCGCTCTTGTATCCCGTGCGGTTGTGGCGATAGCCGGGCGACTTGTTGCACCAGGCCGTGCAGGAGACGCCCGTATCGTTTTCGCCACCATTGAACTCCCACGGGAAGTTAGCGGGACCGTCGGTGTAGTCGGCGTTACGCGCCCACCAGTCATAGAAACGGTAGGTGTCCGGATGGTCTTCGGGTCGCCCGAGGTCCAGCAGAGGACGGATCCAGTCTGTCGGTGGGTCCGCCCATTGTCCGTACCACACCTTATTGCCGTCGCCAGCGAAGACAATCTGCGCCGGTCGCTTGACGGCAGCGAGGGTCTTCGCCTCCTGGTCAAACCAGCCCGGTCCCTCGCAACCCAGATCACCGGGGTTCTTCACCCCCAGCAGAAGGGCATTACCCGTGTAGCTGTTGTTGTTGCCCTTGCCGTCGCTGGGGCAGTGCCAGAAGTTCCCGCCGCCAGTGTTCCAGTTACCCGCCCTGCGCGAAGACGGGGAACAGGATGGCTGCCAGTATCGCGATAATCGCGATAACTACCAGCAGCTCGATGAGCGTGAAAGCGTAGCGCTTCATTGTGTGAACCTCCTCAATGAGATTGTTGTATGTCCTGCGGCTTTGCCGCCTTGGGACCTAACTCAGCACTTACCTCTGGAGGGCGCCAGACGTAAACGAGATTCTTGCCTCTCCAGTCCTCCTCCAGAACGACCAGGTAATCGCCTGAAGCAGCACGATGGGCGCGTACACCGTGCACCATGTCTATCCACCCACAGTTGCTCCCCACTTCCCTGCCGGCAAACATCACCCCGACTTTGTCGCCGTTGTCCGCGCGGAAAACGTGAACGACACCCGCCTTTCCGCCGCTACTCTTTACCATCGCAGCGAAGATGTAGTCGCCCGCCACATCAAATTCTTTGGGGAAAAGGGCATCGTCGTCTCTTGGCATCGCGATGAGATATCGGCATTCGCGCCTGGCAGGCTGGCTCCAGTTGTCGTATCGTGCCAGCACTCCCCCCATCAACCCCCATGAGGGCGGCGTTACTTCTGCAGTGTATCCACCGATATATAGCGTGTCGGTTTCGGGGATGTACTTCAGCCGGGCTACTTCGGTAAATGGCTGGGGAGCGTCCCACTGGTCGGGCGTTTTGAGGCTGTAAAGCGGCTGTCCCGCCGCGTTGAAACCGGTGAATCGATATCGCCATATCTTTTTGCCGTCGCTCAACCAGATATTGCCTTCACGGTCGACGTTGCGTGCCCATACTTCCACGTTGGGAAGCGTTATCTCGCCGGCGTAGCGGGCGATTTGGCTGGGAGGCTTTTCGAAAACGAACAGCCGGAAGCCGCCTCCCATCTGTGGGGTGGTGAACAACACCCGTTTGCCATGCAGTACCCGTATGAACGCGCCTCCCCACGGGTCGCGGTTGCGCGGGTCGTCGGGGTAGCGAACATGGTCTCGTGTAATAGCCAGCAGTTTCCACCCTTGCCCGGGCGGCTTGCTGGGGTCAAAGCGGATGATTTCATTCGTGCCATACAGCTCAAATTTGCCCGGAGCCGTTTCCAACACATCAAAGCAGTCCACGAACGCCAGACACATTACTTCCCACCGGAGAGAACCGCGCGGGCTGAACTTTCGGATGATAGCTTCCCCCATCGTCATGCCCATTGCGACGTACACATTGCCCTGGCTATCGGTGCCAGCCCCACGCAGGGCAAACAGTTTCAGAGGCTCCACCTTTCCCGGCGTCCCGGCGCGTAAACCACCCTTGATACCAAAGGTACGCACCAGACGAGGGGAGGAAGGCAATGTGACATCGTAGAAAAGCACCTGCTGACGGGGGCCATCATCGCAAACGATAAGCTGTCCCCTGTCGTTGCCGATGGCGAGCGCATTGGGACTGCCTGCATTTGCAATGGAGCCGGGCAACCGCACGCCCTTACCGGAGAAGTGTTCTATGCGGTTTCCTACAATCACCCACAGCGTGCCGTCACGCGCTACCACAAGGTCGCGAGCGCCCCGGATGTAGAAGGTGCTCACCAGTGACAGGTTATCTACCCGCCGGCACTGCACTTCAC
>JAPWUZ010000181.1 GCA_028275265.1 Armatimonadota bacterium
TCAGTCCCATTCGAGGCAATCTGCGTTTCACCAACACGGGAGACCTGTTGCTGGTGCGCGGCATCCTGCATACCACTGTGGAACTGGAGTGCAGTCGATGCCTGCGTCTTTTCGAGATGCCTCTTCGGTGCGAGGTAGAGGAACAGGTGGAACTGCGGGCTATCGCCGCGCGTCCCTTCGAGCACCCGCAGGTGACCATCGTGCCGGAGGAGGGAGATACCCTCTTTCTGGACGGTAATATCCTGGACCTGACGGAGCTGATACGGCAGATGCTGCTGGTTTCTCTACCTATCAAGCCTCTGCATGACGAGGAGTGCAAAGGGCTGTGCCCGACGTGTGGCGCCGACCTGAACGAAGGAGAGTGTTCCTGCGAACGTCCGCTGGGGCATCCTGCCTTCGCCGCGTTGGCACGGCTGCTTGCGCAGATGGAAGAGGCGTGACTCGTGATATAATATATCGGCAATTTTTATCGGAAAGAGGTGGGACAGTGGCTTTACCAAAGAGACGACATTCTCATGCGCGAACCGCAAAGCGGCGCACTCACTATACCCTGAACGCGGCAACGGTGGTGAAAATCGGACGGTGCCCGACGAGCAATCCAGATTGTCCGGGCGCACACCTGTCGCACACCGCCTGCCCTGTCTGCGGCTACTACAAGGGACGGCAGGCAGTGCTGATTAAGCAGAAGCGACGCGGCGAAAGATAGTCGCTGGCTAGATGGCGTTCCCCCACTCAGCCATACGTATCGCGGTCGATGCCATGGGGGGCGACTACGCCCCGCAGGAGGTGGTTCGGGGCTGCTTGACCGTCGCCCGCGAGATGCCCTTTGTGGACATCACTCTGGTGGGTGACGAGCAGCGTGTTTCTGCGGAACTGCGGGGAGTGTCTTTGCCCTCCAATTTGCACCTTCGACACGCTCCACAGGTTATCGAGATGGGGGAAAGCCCTGTACAGGGTGTCAAACGCAAGCGTGACGCCTCGATCGTGGTTTGCGCACGGATGGTGCAGGAAGGGGAGGCGGATGCTTTCTTTTCTGCCGGCAACAGCGGTGCAGCCATGGCGGTTGCCGCCCTGCAAATCGGACGTATCCCCGGCATAGACCGTCCTGCCATCGCCGCGGCGATACCTAGTAAGAAGGGACGTTTTGTGCTGATTGACGCCGGGGCAAATGTGGATTGTGACCCGTCGCACCTGCTGGAGTTCGCCATCATGGGAAGCGTGTATGCTCAGCTCATTCTGGGCATCCCCAGCCCGACCGTCGGGCTGCTAAGCAACGGTGAGGAGGAAGGCAAGGGCAATCAGGTGGTGAAAACGGCGCATAAGCTGCTGCGCCAGAGCGGGCTTCCCTTCGTCGGCAACATCGAAGGCAAGGACGTCTTTGAAGGTAAGGCCGACGTGGTGGTGTGTGACGGCTTTGTGGGCAACGTCGCTCTCAAAATCGGCGAAGGCACTGCCAGCTTCATGGTTAGCCTTATCGAAGAAGAGGTGCGACGCAATCCGCTGCTGGTGCTCCCTCTCAGCCTGATGAAAGGGGTTATCCGCCGCCTGAAACAGCGCACCGACTATGCGGAGTACGGCGGCGCGCATCTGCTGGGGGTGAGGAAGGTGTGCGTGATCGGGCATGGACGGTCGCACGCCAGCGCCATCGCCAACGGTGTGAGGCTCACCGTGCGGTCGGTGCAGGAGCAGATGGCAGAGCGCATCGAAAGCGCGATGCTCCAGCAAACTGCCCTGCTGAGCTCATTGCCTCTCTTGCTACAGGAGAACGAAGCCGATGCGCGGTAGGATACGGGCTGGCATTGTCGGTATGGGTGTGGGCATTCCCGACAGGGTTGTGACCAACCATGACCTCGAACAGCGCATCGACACCACCGACGAGTGGATTGTGACCCGTACCGGCATCCGCGAACGGCGCATTGCTCCCCCGGAGATAGCCACCTCTGATCTAGCGGCGCAGGCAGCTGTTCAGGCGTTGCAGAACGCGGGCAAGAGCGCGGAAGAGGTGGACCTCATTGTGGTGGCAACTGCCACTCCCGATATGCCATGGCCCTCCACCGCTTGCCTGGTGCAAGCGAAGATTGGGGCTATGAAGGCAGCAGCGTTCGACCTGAATGCGGTATGCTCGGGCTTTGTGTATGCGCTGTGGGTGGCGGCGCAGGCGGTGGAGACGGGAGCTTATCGGTGCGTGCTGGTCATTGGTGCGGACGTGCTGTCGCGGCAGGTGAACTGGGAGGATCGTTCTACCTGTGTGCTGTTCGGCGATGGTGCCGGGGCGGTGGTGTTGACGCCTGTGGAAGAGCCTTACGGTGTATTGTCGGGTGTGCTGGGTGCAGATGGCACGGGTGCGCCGTTGCTGCAGGTACCTGCAGGTGGCACACGTGAACCACTCAGTCCGGAGGTCATGGCGCAGAAGCGACACACTATCCACATGCGCGGGCGCGAGGTGTTCAAGTTCGCCGTGACCATCATGGGCGAGGTCTCCTTGCAGGCGCTGGAGAAGGCAGGCGTTCCCCCCGAAGAGGTAGACCTTTTCATCCCGCACCAGGCGAACATCCGTATCATTCAGGCAGCGGCAGAGCGACTGAACCTGCCGATGGAGAGGGTGTTCGTGAACGTCGACCGCTATGGCAACACCTCTGCAGCGTCCATACCCATCGCGCTTTATGAGGCGTGGGCGCAAGGAAGGCTGAAACAGGGCGACGTGGCGGTAGTGGTGGGTTTCGGTGCAGGACTGACGTGGGGAGCATGTGTCATTCGGTGGGCTTATTAGGGAGGTGGCGGTGTACGCACTGGTTTTTCCGGGACAGGGTTCCCAATCGCCGGGCATGGGTAAGGAGATAGCCGAATCGTTTGGCTCGGCGCGAAAGGTTTATGAGGAGGCAGATGACCTCCTGGGCTACCGCCTGAGTGCGCTCTGTTTTGAAGGCAGTGAGGAGGAGCTGCGTCAGACGGTTCACGCCCAGCCTGCGTTGTTCGTGACCAGCGTAGCGACATGGTACGCCCTGAACGAGATGGTGGAGGTAAAACCTGCTTGCGTGGCAGGGCACAGCGTAGGCGAGTATGCCGCGCTGGTGGCGGCAGGTGTGCTGGAGTGGCAGGATGGATTGAGATTGGTGCGTGCACGTGCGGAGGCGATGCAGGAGGCAGCGGAAAGGTCGCCGGGCACGATGGCAGCGGTGCTGGGTCTGGATGCGGACGCGGTGGAATCCGCCTGCGCAGAGGCGTCCGCTGCGGGTGTGGTGTGTGTGGCTAACCGCAACTGTCCGGGGCAGGTGGTTATCTCGGGCGAGGTGGAGGCAGTGACGAAGGCGGGGGAACTTTGTAAAGCAAAAGGCGCAAAAAGGGTCACCCCCCTGCGCGTGAGTGGGGCGTTCCATTCGCCACTGATGCAACCTGCTGCCGAGCGGTTTCGCGGGACACTGCAACAGGTAACCTTCCGCCCGCCGAGGGTTCCGGTGGTTGCCAACCGTACCGCCGACGTGCTGAGTGCAGAGACCGATTTCGTGGCTTTGCTGACCGAACAGTTGCTACATTCGGTGCGGTGGGAGGAGAGCGTGCGCCGGATGTGGGAAATGGGAGCGAGGCTGTTCGTGGAGCTGGGACCTGGCGACGTGCTGAGCGGTCTGGTCAGGCGAACTTTGGCAGAAGCGCAAACATGCACGGTGCGTAACGCTGAGGAATTGCACCGTGCAGCCGAGTTGTTGCGAGGCAACTGATGACGACAAACAGAGCGGGAGGGTAGATTGCGGCTGGAAGGCAAAATCGCAGTGGTGACCGGCGCAGGGAAGGACAGCCGGGGTATCGGGCACGGCATCGCGGTCGCGCTGGCGCGCGAGGGCGCAGACGTCGCGATAGCGTCACACACGCTGGCAAACGCGCTCAGGGTTGCCGACGCGGTGCAGGAGATGGGCAGGCGTGCGCTGGCGATAGAGATAGATGTGTCGCAAGCGGAATCGGTGGAGGCGGGTATCGCCGAGGTGATCGAGGCGTTCGGCAGGATAGACATTCTGGTGAACAACGCAGGCATCACGCGCGACGCCCTGCTGGTGCGGATGCGAGAGGAAGACTGGGACGCGGTGCTGGACGTGAACCTGAAGGGAGCGTTTCTGTGCAGTCGTGCTGTAGCGAAAGCCATGATGAAACAGCGTTCCGGATGCATTGTCAATATTACCTCCATCATGGGGTTGACCGGCAATGCTGGACAGGCGAACTACGCATCTGCCAAAGCGGGTTTAATCGGTCTCACCAAATCGCTGGCACGGGAGCTGGGCTCGCGCAACATCCGAGTGAACGCCGTCGCTCCCGGCTGGATAGATACCGCCATGACCGACAGCCTGCCCGAATCGGTGCGCGAATCCATCCTGAAGCAAATCCCGCTGGGGCGGCTGGGCACAGCCGAAGATGTGGCAGGCGCGGTGGTCTTCCTTTGCAGCGATGAGGCATCCTATATCACCGGGCAGGTCTTGACGGTAGACGGCGGTCTCGTTATGATATAGGAAGCCATCGCTGAGAACTGTAAAACCATCACACTTCACAAGAACGGAGGGTAGCATGAACACGTTTGACCGCATCAAGAAAGTGATTGTGGACAAGCTGGAAGTGGATGAGAACGAGGTGACGCCGGAAGCTTCCTTTGCAGAGGACCTCGGCGCGGACTCGCTCGATGTGGTGGAGCTGATTATGGCTCTGGAAGAAGAGTTCAACATCGAGATACCCGACGAGGATGCGGAGAGCATTCGCACGGTGCAGGATGCGGTGAATTATATCGACCAGAAGCTGGCTTCAGGTTAGACGACAATGGCGGAAATGTGGCGACGGGTAGTGGTGACCGGTATGGGCGCCATCACCCCGTTGGGCTTGGATGTTCCTTCCTTCTGGGAGGGGCTGAAGAGCGGACGCAACGGGGTGGCGACCATTACTTCTTTTGACCCTTCAGGACAGCCAGTGCGTTTTGCGGCAGAAGTCAAGGGGTTCGTCGCTGAGAACTATATGGAGCGCAAGGAAGCGCGTCGCATGGACCGCTTCACCCATTTTGCCATCGCGGCGACCCGAGAAGCGCTGGCGAGCTCAGGGCTGGAAATCACTGACGAGAACCGCACACGCATCGGCACACTGATCGCCAGCGGCATCGGCGGATTGCAGACTCTGGAAGAGCAGCACAGGGTATTTCTGGAGCGTGGACCCGACCGGGTAAGCCCCTTTCTCATCCCGATGATGATTGCAAACATGGCATCGGGACAGGTCGCCATCCAGTTCGGACTGCAGGGACCCTGCACGACGGTGGTGACCGCCTGCGCCGCTGGTACCAACGCGATTGGGGACGCCTGGGAGATTATTCGCCGGGGAGACGCGGACGTGATGATAGCCGGTGGCACCGAAGCGGCAATCACCGCCCTGGCGTTAGCCAGCTTCGCCAACGCGCGTGCGCTTTCCACCCGCAACGACGACCCCGAACACGCCAGCCGCCCCTTTGATGCCGAGCGGGATGGCTTCGTGATGGGCGAAGGAGCGGGTGTGCTGGTGCTGGAGGAACTGGAACACGCCCTGCAACGCAACGCGCCCATACTTGCCGAACTCATTGGCTACGCCATGACCGCCGATGCCTACCATATCACTGCTCCCGACCCGGAGGGCGAAGGTGCAAGGCGTGTCATGGAACTGGCGATGCGCAAA
>JAPWUZ010000194.1 GCA_028275265.1 Armatimonadota bacterium
TGTGGTGCGTGAGCGCATCGCCCGGGCGTGCGAACGTGCGGAGCGCAAACCGGAAGAGGTTATTTTAATCGCTGTATCCAAAACGGTGGACGTTGCTCGCATCGAGCAAGCGATTGCTGCAGGAATCGAGCATTTCGGAGAGAACTACTACCAGGAGGCGCGCGAGAAGGTCCCGTTGGTTCAGGCTCCGGTATACTGGCACTTCATCGGGCATTTGCAGAAGAACAAAGCACGAGGTGTCGTGCCCCTTTTTGAGTGGATACACACCGTGGACGATGAAGAACTCGCGCACGAAATCGATCGGCGAGCGCAGGCTGCGGGAAAGCGACAACGCATTCTGATAGAGGTGAATATCTCTCGAGAACCACAGAAGTATGGAGTGCTTCCCGAAGAGGCTTTGTCGTTGGCGGAGCGAGTAGCGCAGCTGCCGCACGTGCAGCTGGAGGGGTTTATGGGCATGGCTCCCATCGTGGAAGATGCAGAGCAAGCGCGTCCCTATTTCGCTGAGCTGCGTCGCCTGTTTGAGAAGCTACCCGAAGCCAATCGCAAACATCTGTCTATGGGAATGACCCAGGATTTCGAGGTCGCTATTGAAGAAGGGGCAACCATGGTGCGAATCGGCACAGCGATTTTCGGTGCGCGAGCTTAAAGGAGGGTGAATCGGTGCAGGAACCTTTCGAGGAAGAGGCTGGTCGTTCCTGGTGGTCGCGGCTGAAAGAGCGCCTGTTCGGCACAGATGAGGAAGAAGAGGAGGATGGCGGCACGGTCATTCGCTTGCACACGCGCCCGGCGCAGCGGGTCAACGTGTTGTACGCCCGTTCCTTCGAGGATGCCCGCCGCGCTGCGGATGGCTTGAAAGCAGGGCATCAGCAGCTGGTGAACTTCCAGTATGCCGATGCCCGGGTGCGTGAGCGGGTGGTGGACTTCCTGATGGGCGTGGTGTATGCGCTGGAAGGCACTGTCGAGCGCGTGCATGAGCAGGTGTTTCTGTTCGCGCCTGCCAACGTGCAGGTGGAAATGACCAGTGCCGACGATTTCCATAACGGGTCATGGGGTGAACGCGAGCGGTGAGTTTGAAAGACAAAACGATAGCGATTATCGGCACGGGAGCAATGGGCTCCGCTGCCTGTCGAGGGCTTCTGAAGGCGAAGGCCGTAGAAGCCGGGCAAATCATTGCCACTGACATCCACCGCGAAAAGGTGGATGCGCTCGTCCAGGAGCTGGGCATCCGCTCTGCGTCTTCTAACGTGGAGGCGGCGAGACAGGCGGATATCGTGATGCTGTGCGTGAAACCCTATCTCATCCACGACGTGGTGGAAGAGATTGCAGGCGTGATCACTCCTCAGAAGCTCATCATCTCCATCGCCGCGGGGGTGCCGATTTCGCGTATCGAGGACCTGCTGCCGCCGCGCACGCCGGTGATTCGCGCCATGCCCAATACCTGCGCCATCGTCGGAGCAGGGGCGGCGGCATACGCACGCGGTCGGTACGCTACGGAAGAGCATGCGGCAGCCGCGCATGAGATTTTCACTTCCTTCGGCGAGGCAGTGGAGGTGGAAGAACATCTGTTAAACGCCGTCACAGCTATCAGCGGCAGTGGTCCTGCCTACGCCTATCTGATGATCGAGGCGTTGTCGGACGGTGGGGTTCGAGCAGGGCTACCACGCGACATCGCCACTTTTCTGGCAGCGCAAACCATGCTGGGTGCGGCGAAGATGGTACTGGAGACAGGGATGCACCCCGCACAGCTGAAGGACATGGTTACCACCCCGGCGGGAACCACCATCGCTGCGCTGGTCGTGATGGAACGCGCCGGGGTACGCTCCGCTCTTATCGAAGCGGTTGCCGCCGCCATCGAGCGGGCAAACGAACTCTCCTAATTCAAAGGCGGTAACGCGCTCGCCTCGTCCAGCACGGCTTTCTCTTCCGGCGGTAGCGCGCCGCTCCATCCGTCCAGTATCAGATTCAGCTGCTCCATGTTGCGCGCGCCGATAATGGCGCAGGTCACCGCGGGATGGCTGATCGTCCACGCAATCGCCGTCTGAACCAGCGGTCTGCCGAACTGTTTCAGCACTTCCACGATGCGCTGCGCCCGTTCGATATTGTGGGGTTGCGCTCGCCGCTCCAAAAACCATTTGTTCTCGGCGGCGCGAGTGCCGGGCGGAGGAGGTTCGCCAGGGCGATACTTTCCCGTGAGAATGCCCCCCGCCAGCGGGCTGTACACCATCACGCCCACGCCCTCTGCCCGGCACAGAGGTAGCAGTTCCATCTCGATGACGCGGTCGATCAGGTTGTAACGGGGCTGGATGCTGTCGAAGCGTGCCCAATCGTGCTTGTCGCTGAGCCACAGCGCCTTGCACAGTTGCCAAGCCGCGAAGTTGGAGCAGCCGATGTAGCGCACCTTGCCCTGCCGAACCAGGTCGTTCAGCGTGGAGAGGGTTTCCTCCAGCGGTGTGTTCTCGTCCCACGAGTGCACTTGATAGAGGTCAATCACGTCGGTTTGCAGACGGCGAAGGCTGGCTTCCACCTGTTGCATAATATGGTATCGCGATAGCCCTTCGCCGTTCGGACCCTCTGCCACCCGAGCTCGCACTTTGGTCGCGATGACCACTCTGTCCCGATACGGGCGCAGTGCCTTGCCGAGAATCTCTTCCGAGCGTCCGCCCGTGTACACGTTGGCGGTGTCAAAGAAGTTGATACCCGCCTCCAGACAGCGTTCCACCATGGCGATAGAGGTCGGCTCATCCGCCTCTCCGCCAAAGGTCATACAGCCCATACACAGCTCGGACACCCACAGCCCCGTTTTGCCAAGTCGTTTGTAGTTCATGGTACTGTCTCCCGTTCGCAGATGTTACCGGATTCGTTATCAGCCAGCCGATGCCTGCTTACCCGGCTCGGCAAACCCGCGACCCTCTTCATCCAGAACCAACACCCAGTCGCCTCCATCAGGCACAGGCGGGGGGATGAACTGTTGCACGCCGCTGGTCGCGAACGCGCCCGCCTGCTTCGCCTTGCCGGTACGAGGGTCGTACCACCATGCGACTGCCCGTTTACCGGCGATTTTGTCCATATGGACCTGCACGGGTTTGCGCAAGGGCAGGTATATCATGGCGTAGCTACCATCGCTGGCGCGAGTTGCCCGCACATGGTATGCGCCTGCACCATCCTCCATCGCGAGAATACTCTGGTCGGGTATCCGATTGAAGAAGGGGCGCGAGAGCAGCAGCCGCTTCGCGTACTGCATCTGACGGGAACCCGGCAGCTTGATTGCCTCTTTCCAGGGCAAATGGGCGTGCAGCACCGGCTCTCGTCCGGGTTGCCACATCTGCCAGACCTCGTTGCAGCCGTAAGTGTGCCCGTGTGCCCCGGCAAACAGCGCCCAGTAGGCAAACTTGCGCGAGTCGTGTGCCGTCATAAAGCCGTTCTTGGGGTCAAAGTGAGAAGCGATGTTCTCATAACCGGGTTCGGCGTCCATACACGGCTTCACGGGTGTCAGCGCATAGTCCTTGGTGATGAACTTCCAGTTCTCGTTGTTCTGAATGTGTCCGGACTGCACCATGTTAAAGTCCAGCCAGTCATCTTTGTGGAAGTACTGGGAGGAGTGGTGCTGTCCCGTTGGGTGGAAGGACATCAGCTGGCTGCGCCCGACGGCTGCGCGGATTCCCTCTGCCATGCCGCGCAGGATGGCGTAGTGTCGCTCGCTCTCCAGGTCGCGGTCGCCTCCAAGTATCCAGATAATCTTGCGTCCTTTGTAGCGGTTGCCAATCCATTCACCGTAGATGCGAGCGTTCTGCGGGGTGAAGATTTCGGGTCCAACGCCCCATCTCTTGTTCCACTTGTCGCCCCATGTAGGTAGCAAACCGATGAACAAGCCGAGGCGGTTTGCCATGTCCACGATCTCATCCACGTGCTTCCAGTACTCTTCATTGGGGCGCGTGGGGTCATCGTTGATTAAAGGCGTCTGCCCGTAAGGGTTGGGAGTGTGTAGTCCGTCCAGTTCCGCCAGTGCGACTGCCTGAATGACGGTAAATCCTTTGGCAGCACGGTCTTTCAGGTAAAGTGCGGCTTCTTGACGGTTCAGGCGATGGAACAGTTCCCACGCGGTGTCGCCCAGATAGAAGAAGGGCGTTCCGTTCTCCCACATCAGAAAGCGTCGTGAGGGGTGAATCGTCAGGTTCATCGGTTCCTCCTTTTTTAGTCACCGTATTCGAGCCAGTGTACCTGTTGCGGCGTCAGTGTGAGTTCCACCGCTTCCATGCACTCTCGCAGGTGTTCCAGATTGCCTGTCATAAAGATAGGAATGGTCGCCGGTCTCTGGTGCAGCAACCATGCCAGCGCAATCTGCGTGGGAGTAACACCCATCTGTTGCGCCAGCTGGCGGGCACGTTCACGACGCGCCGCGTTCACTGGGTTGCCGAAACTGGCTTCGCCGTTGCGAGTACCCGCAAAATAGCCCTGTGCGGTTGCAGTGTAAGCAGCAATGGGAATACCGTTGTCGGCGTACCACTCGGCGTCGGCGGAGGTAACGTAGCGCATTGTGGGGTCGGCAGTTATCGTCCAGTTGGGCACGGCAAGGCTCCATTGCATCTGCGAGATGACAAAACCGTGCAATCCCCGGCTCCTCGCGTATTCGTTGGCAGCGGCAATGCGTTCGGTGCTCCAGTTGCTTGCGCCGAGGGCGCGCACGTTGCCCGCCTGCACATGTTCATTCAGAGCCTGCACGATTTCATCTACCGGCACGCGCGGGTCGTCGCGGTGCAGATAGTAGAGGTCTACGGTTTGCACTTGGAAGCGTTCGAGGCTCTCCATCAAGTCCTGGGCAACTATCTCCGGCGCCATATAGCGGTCGGGGCGAGGGTATCGCTCCCCACCGTGCGGATGCGCGCCCTTGGTTGCCAGCACTATTTGCTCACGGATGCCCAGCTGCCGGATAATCCTGCCAACTTCGCGCTCGCTGCAGCCCGCTTCGCCGTCGGATTCCCAGAAAGCATAGCAGTGTGCGGTGTCGAGAAAGTTGCCTCCGAGGCGCACGTATTCCGCCACCACCTGTGTGGCCTGGTCGTTCTTTATCCGCACACCAAACGTACCGGTGCCCAAACACAGAACGGATACCCTGAGTTCGG
>JAPWUZ010000013.1 GCA_028275265.1 Armatimonadota bacterium
TCAGGCATTCGCTCGCGGGCACGCTCGCGTCCCAGGCGACCGCGAATCGGGCAGTGCCGTTGGCATCGGTCGTTGCGCTGTCCTGCTGGGGCACGGCTCCTTTCGCCTGCAGCTGCAGTCGAACCCCCGCACACGGGTTGCCCGCGCGGTCGGTAACGCGCACCGCCACGTCGAAACGCTCCGCCCCGGATGGCGTCTGTGTAGGCTGCACGAGCACCACGCGCGCCGGGTCGCCGGGCAACACCGTGACCTCCGCCTGCAGCAGGCGGTCATCCGGCAGCAGCACACTCACCGTGCCCTTGCCCGCCTTGAAGGCGGTAAACCGCCCGTTCTGGTCCACAAAGCCGATGCCGCCTGTGGTTCCGTAAACCAGATGATAGGGGTTGAACCGCGCCGATTGCCCCTGCGGGCGCACGGTAAACGGCACGCTCTCTCCAGAGCGTAGGGTGACAGAAGTCGGTTCCAGCTGCATCTCCACCTCTGCTGCGGTCGGCCGGGGTGCGTAGACCACCACGGCGTTCGCCACGGGACGCTGTTTGCCTTCGGAAGGGCTGTTCAGCACCAGTCCCCCGCGCACCGCCAATGTGGTCGAGCCGCCGCCGTCCAGATTGATGGCATCGGTGGCTCCGAATTGCTTCATCAGCTGCGCCAGCTCATACAGGGTCATCCCACCCGACATCGGCTGCCTTCCATCTACGGTGACCAGCAACAGCCTGCCCTGCGCGGTAACGCCTACCGCCGTGCGCGGGTGCCGGTTGTCCGAGAATGTCGCCTGAAAACCCTGCTGTGGTGCGTCGATGAGTATCTTGCCGTTGCGCACTAGCCAGGGACCTCCGCCCACCGCCATTGTCGCCTGCGCCCAGTAGTCCACACTGCTTTGCCGCTCGAAACCGCCGCGCGACGCCAGACGGGTGGTCTGTCTTGCTTTCTGCGGCACCAGTGCCACCATGTTCTCGGTCGCCTCGATGCCGAAACGGAAGGTGAGCATCGTTCCCTCCGGCAGACCCTTGACGCGCTCTGCCACACTGCCCGTCGCCACCAGTAACGCGCCATCGGCAGGAACCGGCACCGGAGAAGACGCCTGCACTACCTCGCCGATACGGGCGTGCATCTCCTTGCCGAGCGCAGGCGTGCCCTCCACGTCCCGCAGGCTTCGAACCACCGCGCCATTGGGAACGGGATACACCTCGCCCCAGCGCGGCGTTACCAGCAGGCACTCGTTCGCCTGAATCGTGCGGTTCAGCCCGTTCAAGGGGATTGGCTCGCCGTTTTCAGGCAGGATTTGCCCGTTCCAGCGCGGCGCACCGAACAGCACCACGCCGTCCCCCGTCAAGCCGAAGACCGAACGGTCGGAGCCGGGCTCACTGACCAGCTCGCCCCCCTGAATGTGCAGGTTCAGCGGGTCACCCGTCCAGGGGAAGAAGTCGGCGTTCACCCCTGCCAGCGCGCCGAGCCGTTGCACGGTCTCGCTCACAATCTCCCGTCCCTGAGTGGGGTCAGCGCGATACACCTTCCCCGTGCCCACTTCGGCGTCCACCCGCACGGCGGGGTTGCGCAGGTCTATTTCCAACACGTTCACGATTTGCGGGCTGTTATAGAAAGGCTGCGCGTACTGCTTCAGCACCACGCCCCTGCCGAGCAGTTTGACCGCCGTCTGCGCCTGAAGCGGCGACAGGATGAGCAGGAACAGGTACAGTGCAAGCCACCGAGCAGTCAAACGGGTAAACACTCGGTTCAACTTCGTCCTCCTGTATCCACTATGAAGTGTGCAGATTCGTTCGGTATCAGGTCTGGCAAAACCTGCTCAGGGAGGTGGGTGCACTCTCTGCGCTGCACGTGGGGGCGTACAGGAGGGTTTGCCCCCAAATGACAGGGCAGGCACAAGGTCTGCGCCTACGGATTGCCCCCGAATGACAGGGCAGACACAAGGTCTGCCCCTAGGTCTTGCTGACCGGTTTGATGTACCAGATGTCGCGGGCGTACTCCTGCACGGTGCGGTCGCTGGAAAACTTGCCGATGCGGGCGACGTTCAGGATGGCTTTGCGCGTCCACACCTCAGTCTGGCGGTAATCCTGAGCTGCCCGTTCCTGCGTCTCGATGTACGAAGGCAGGTCGGCAAGGTGGAAGTAGTAATCGCCGTGATGCACCAGGCTGTCGAATATCCAGCGGAAGAGTCCGGGTTCGTGTGGGCAGAACAGATCCGTGCGGAAGGTGTCCATCACGCGCTGGATGATGGGGTTCGATTCGTAGAGCGCACGCGGGTCGTAGCTGCCTTCCCGCCGCATCTCGCGGATTTGTTCGGCGGTGTGCCCGAAGATGTAGATGTTCTCTGCGCCCACCTCTTCCATGATTTCAATGTTCGCGCCGTCCAACGTGCCGATGGTCAGCGCACCGTTCATGGCAAACTTCATGCAGCTGGTTCCTGACGCTTCCATGCCTGCGGTGGAGATTTGCTCGCTCAGGTCGGCAGCGGGGATTATCACCTCTGCCAGTGACACACGGTAATCCGGCAAGAATACCACACGCAGGTAGTCCCTCGCCCGGTGGTCGTGGTTGACCACCGATGCCACGTTATTGATAAGCTTGATAATGTTCTTGGCAGCCCAATAGCCGGGCGCGGCTTTCCCTGCGAAGATGAAGGTGCGCGCAACGGTGGGGTACCGTTGCTCTTCGGCAATGCCTAAATAGAGATAGATGATGTGCAGGACGTTGAGCAGCTGCCGTTTATATTCGTGGATGCGTTTGACCTGCACGTCGAACAGGCTATCGGGTGGCACAGTGATTCCTGTCGTTTCGCGGATAAGGTGGGTCAGACGCAGCTTATTCAGCTGTTTAATCTGTCGAAACTGTTGTTGAAACGTCGGTTCATCGGCAAACGGTTCCAGAGAGCGCAATCGCTTCAAGTCGGTGATCCACTTGTTACCGATGGTGTTATCGATGAGCTGGCTCAATCGCGGGTTTGCCAGCTTCAGCCAGCGGCGCGGGGTGACGCCGTTGGTCTTGCTGTTGAACTTGTGCGGGAACAGGTCGTAAAAGTCCGGCACCAGCGAGGTGGTAATCAGCTGGCTGTGCAGTTTGGACACGCCGTTCACCGAGTGGCTGCCGATAATGGCGAGATGTGCCATCCGCACCTGTTTCTGCTCACCCTCTTCAATAATGGAGACACGCCGCAGCTTCTCCGTATCGCCCGGATAGAGCCACATGACATGCTCCAGAAAACGGCGGTTGATTTCGTAGATAATCTGCAGGTGACGGGGAAGCAGCTTTTCGAACAGGGCGACGGGCCATTTTTCCAGCGCTTCCGGCATCAGCGTGTGGTTGGTGTAGCCGAAGGTCTGTTCGGTAATCTGCCAGGCGTGTTCCCAGGGCAGATGGTTCTCATCGACCAGAATGCGCATCAGCTCGGCGATGGCTAAAGCGGGATGCGTATCGTTAAGCTGTATCGCCGCCTTGTCAGGAAACTCGTCAAAGGTGTCGTGTTGCTGCGTGTAGCGGCGCACGATGTCGCGCAGGGCACACGCCACGAGGAAGTACTCTTGCGTCAATCGCAGTTCCTTTCCCGCCGCTACCGAGTCGGAAGGATACAGCACCTTGGAGATGGTCTCGGATGCGATTTTCTGCTCCACCGCGCTGATATAGTCGCCGCTGTTGAATATCTGCATATCGAACTCGTGGTAGGAGCGTGCCGAGAACAGGCGGAGCACATTGACCGTCTTTCCGCCATATCCCACGATGGGCATATCATAAGGCACGCCCACAATCAGCTTCCAGTCCACCCACAGGGGCCGGTAGTGACCGTTGCTGTCTACGGTATGCTCGATGCGTCCATAGATGGGGATGAAAAACCGCTCCTCGAAACGCTCAATCAGCCACGGCGACATTCCCCTAAGCCATTTATCGGGCTTCTCGTGTTGATAACCATGATGGATTTCCTGCTTGAAGATGCCGTACTCGTAGTTAATGCCGTATCCGTAGCCGGGCATCCCCAGCGTCGCCAGCGAGTCGAGAAAACAAGCGGCAAGCCTGCCCAGCCCACCATTGCCTAATGCGGCGTCGCTCTCGGTCTCCTCGATCTCTTCGAGGTCAACCCCCTGCTGCAGTAACGCGTCGCGGAAGAGGTCGTACAACCCCAGATTAATTAGGTTGTTGGTGAGCGATCGCCCAATAAGATACTCCAGCGACAGGTAGTACAGCCGTTTGACATCCTTCTGCTGGTACCGCCTCTCGGTTTCAATCATCAGGTCGATAATGCGATTGCGCAACGCCAGCGCCACGGCGGTAAATGTTTCGTGTTTGGAAAGTCCCTCGCCGGTTTTGCCCAGCGAGTAGCGCACATGCCAGCATAGCGATTGCATCACGTCCGAGGTGCTCTTGAAAGTCTGCACCGGTTCATCACACGCCATCGTATATTTCCTCTCATGAAGTCTTGTCAAGCAGGCTGAAAATCGCCTGCATTGTTTTTGGTGGTGCGGTCAGAATCGGTTCGCGCAGGGCAGCCCCACTCAGCAAGTGCTGCAGGCGCCACTCTTGCCCCGACAGATAGCGCGTCTGGCAGCCAGCCTCACGGCAGAGAAGTAGTCCAGCCGCGAGGTCGTACAGCTTACCCAGCGAGATGGCTCCTCGCACGCGCCCAGCAGCAGTCCACGCCAGCTTCACCACCGCACTGCCGAAACAGCGGGGTCTGCCCGGCATGGTACTGAGCAGGTCAGCGGTTACCGCATCGCTGGCGTAACAGATAACGTCTTCCGAGGTAAACTCCTCGCTGTCTACCGCCACGATGCGTGTACCGTTGAGGTACGCACCCCCACCCGCTTCTGCCCAATAAAGCTCACCCAGAACAGGCAGAAAGATAACGCCAAGGCGGCAGTCCTCGTCTTCGACCAGTGCCACCGATACGCCCCACAGCGGAATACCGAACACGAAGTTGCTGGTACCGTCGATGGGGTCGATCGCCCACAGCAGACGGGCGTGGCGGTTGGTAAAGCCTTCTTCCTCCCCGAAAAACCCCGCTTCAGGCAGGAGACGGGCAAGGTGTTCGCGCAGGTAGCTTTCCACCGCGCGGTCTGCACTGGTAACGAAAGAGTCGTCGCTTTTGGTTTCCAGCGTGAAGTCATCCGCCAGTCGGCGCGCCAGCTCACCTGCCTGCACAACAAGCCCTTTGAGGTCTTCCAGCAGCGTGTTCTTGTTCATAGTGTTTATTATCGGAATGACTGAGCGGAGGATAAACCCCCGCCTCTAAGTTACATCACCTGCGCCAGAGTCTCTTTGAGCGCACGCGCCGAGCGTTGTAGTGCCTGCAGCTCCTCTTCGGTCAGCTGCATCTCAATTTGCTGTATGACCCCCCGACGCCCAACGATAGTGGGCACGCTGAGGCACACATCGCTGATGCCGTAAAGACCCGTCTGCAGGGTGGAGACGGGTAAAATCTGTCTGGTGTCGAGCAGAATGGCGTGTACGACCTCCCGTATCGCCAGCCCCACGGCGTAACCTGCACCCCCTTTGAGGCGAATCACTTCCGCGCCGCTCTTCTTGGTGAAGTCGAAAATCTCCTGTACCTTCACAGGGTCATAACCGGGTAGACTCTGCAGCGGCACACCGTTGGCGGCTGCGCTTGACCACACGGGCACCATGCTGTCACCATGCTCGCCAAGGATAAGCACCTTCATGTCGGTTGCCGCCACACCGAAATGCTCCGCCAACAGCGAACGGAATCGAGCGGTATCCAGCACCGTGCCCAGACCAATGACCTGTTGCGGCGGCAGGGTAAACTCTTTCACCGCCAGATACGTCAGGATGTCTACCGGATTAGACACCACCAGCAGCACGGCGTGTTCCGGTAGATTCACCTGCTGCAATTCATTCAGAATGCTGCGGAACAGGGACACGTTGCGGTTGATCAGGTCGAGGCGGCTTTCGTCGGGCTTGCGTCGCAACCCGGCGGTGATGATGACGATGTCTGATCCTTCTGCCGCCTCGGTGCCGCCGAAAGTGATTTTCTGTGGCGCGGACAGTGAGGCGCCGTGCCGCAGGTCTAAAGCCTCTCCTTCCGCCATCTCGCGGGCAACGTCGATCACCACCAGTTCTTTTGCGATACCGCCCATCTGCAGAGCATACAGGGTGTTGGAGCCAACGCGCCCCCCACCCCCAATCACACTGACTTTCATGGTGAACCTCCCTCTCCTCCTTGTCGAGTTAAAATTACAGGATATACCGGCTCAAATCCTCGCTGCGCAGCACGTCTGCCAGCCGCTCGCGCACATACTCGGCGGTGATGGTCACCGTTTGTCCAGCCAGCTCGCTGGCGCGGAAGGAGATGTCTTCCAGCACTCGCTCCATCACCGTGTGCAATCGGCGCGCGCCGATGTTCTCGCTGGTGCTGTTCACCTGCGCAGCGATGGCGGCGATTTCGCGGATAGCGTCGTCGGTAAACTGCAGGTCTACTCCCTCTGTCGCCAGCAGGGCTTTGTACTGCTTCACCAGAGCGTTCTGCGGTTCGGTCAGGATGCGTACAAAATCGTGCTCGGTCAGGCTGTCGAGTTCCACGCGGATGGGCAAACGTCCCTGAAGCTCGGGGATGAGGTCACTGGGTTTGGAGACGTGGAACGCTCCTGCGGCGATGAACAGGATGTGGTTGGTGCGCACCGCGCCGAACTTGGTCATCACGGTAGAGCCTTCGATGATGGGCAGCAGGTCACGCTGTACCCCCTCGCGCGACACGTCGGGACCGTAGCCCTGTTCACGTCCGGCGATTTTATCCAGTTCGTCGATGAAGATAATCCCGCTTTCCTCCGCACGTCGGATGGCTTCGCTCACCACCTGCTCACGGTCAATCAGCTCGCGGGCAGCTTCCTGCGTGAGTATCTGCTTCGCCTCGCGGATGGTCACCTGTGCGGTGCGCCGCCGTCCACCCATCATCCCGCGCAGCATATCGGGCAGGTCCAGACCCATCTCCTCCATGCCCTGCGGACCGAACACCTGCACAAACGGCATGGGCGGACCGGACTGTTCCACCTCGATCTCTATTTTTTCATCGTCCATCGTGCCGCTGCGCACCCGCTCCATTAGCTTCTCACGCATCCGGCGTTCGCGCTCGCGCCGCTCCTTTGCCGCCAGAGAGGTGTCCTCCTCTTCCTCCTTATACTCCTCCTCGTAGAGCGCACGGAACAGACGTTCGAAAGGCGTGCCGGACTGGAAACCGCGCCGCGTTCGACGCGGCATGAGCCTGTCCACGATGCGCTCAATGGCTATCTCTTCCGCACGGGCACGCACCTCTTCTATCTTTTCGCTCTCCACCATGCGTACCGCCGTCTGCACGAGGTCGCGTATCATCGAGTCCACGTCACGCCCGACGTACCCCACTTCAGTGAACTTGGTGGCTTCTACCTTCAGAAACGGAGCCTTGACCAGCTGGGCGATGCGCCGTGCGATTTCCGTCTTACCGACGCCGGTGGGACCAATCATCAGGATGTTTTTGGGAATAACCTCTTCGCGCAGGTCTTCGGACAGGCGTTTGCGGCGATAGCGGTTGCGCAGGGCAATAGCGACGGCGCGTTTTGCCTTCTGTTGCCCGATGATGTATTTGTCCAGTTCCTCCACAATCCGCTGGGGCGTCAAATCTTCTTCCATGTTGAACTTCTCCACACGGGTCATTCGATGCTCTCACACTGTACTTTGTCGTTGGTGTAGATGCACAGCTCCGCCGCAATGCGCATGGATTCCAGTGCGATTTCCTTTGCGGACAGAGAAGTGTGCCGCATCAGTGCACGCGCTGCAGCGGCAGCGTACGCCCCTCCACTGCCGATAGCCAGCACGTCATCGTCGGGCTCAATCACGTTGCCATCACCCGAAATGAGTAGCAGGTCCTCACGGTCCGCGACAATCATCATCGCTTCCAGACGGCGCAGGATTCGGTCGGTGCGCCACTCTTTGGCAAACTCCACCGCCGCCCGGCGCAGGTTGCCGTTCGTGGCTTCCAGCTTGGCTTCGAAACGGTCTGCCAGTGCCTGCGCGTCGGCGACCGCTCCAGCGAATCCAGCCAGGACGCGGTCGTGATACATACGGCGGATTTTACGCGCGGTATGTTTCAACACAGTCTGGTCGTAAGTGACCTGCCCATCGGCGGCGACGGCTACCTGTCCATTGCGCCGAACGGCGATGACGGTGGTATGATGCCAGGTCATTCCGCTACTCCTGCGGTGAGTTTCCCTCCTTTAGTATAGCATATTGCTGGGGAGAATGTGACCTTAGAGGACGGATCCCCGTGGCGGGCGTCAGGGAAGTAACCCGTTTTGAGGGAGGGCCACGGCGGAGCGTGGCCCTCCGGACTGCTACTTGCGCAGCGTCGCTTTCACCTCTTCCCAGTTTGGTGGATCGGGAATACCAAACATCTTGCGCTTCGTCTCCAGATAGAACAGGTAGTTCTCGTAAGTGACGTCGGGCGGGCACCGATGGTCGACGTGCGGGATGTATCCGCCCTCTTCCACCAGCGGTTTCAGGCGTTCCAGTTCTCGGACAATCGCCTCTTTGCCCGCTATCAGCTGTGTCTTGTCCACCCCTCCCATCAACAGCACTGACTTGCCGAACTTCTTCCGAATCAGCACGGGGTCAGAACCACCGCGCACTTCCAGCGGAAACATCACGTTTACGCCGCCTGCCAGCCAATGCTCCACCAGCTGCAGGATGTTGCCGTCGCAGTCCACATACACGATGTCTATCCCGAATCGGTCGCGCAGGGCGTTCGTGATGCGTTTGTACCGGGGCGTCATCCACTGGCGGAACAGTTTCGGCGAGATGATGGGTCCCTTGTTGAACGCCATATCCTCCCAGAACGAAGCGTAGTCCAGTTCTACATCGGCAGGGATTTTGCGGATAGCGGTCAATGCCATCTCCGTGAGATGTTCCATAATCTCTTCCACCAGGTCCGGCTGGTCTACACAGGCATAAGAGACCCCTTCGAAACCCATCCAGTCGCGAATCCAGCCAAACAGGCTGCCGCAGTACACCCCCAGCGGATAGTCGCGGTTTGCCACTGATTGCTTCCACTGCTCCCAGTCGGCGGGATAGCGACGCGGGTCATCGGGGTCCAGGCGTTTCTTGAACTCCAGCCAGTCCTCCCGGCTTTTGATGGGGAACTCGAGGTAGTGTGGGATGGTGGACGTGCCATCCTTGTACACAATGCTTTTCACGCCTGTCCCGTCGATCTGGATGCGGTATCGGTCGGTCTCTTCGAGCACTTTGGCTTCGAACGGCGGTATCAGTCCCAAGTTAATCGGCACGCCTCCGCGCGGTGCGAAACCGAAGAACTGATTCGCCTTCCACTCTTCGTCCACCCATTCAGGTAAGCCCTGTTTGTGCCACTCAGTGTATGTCTCCGTCCAGTAGCCGAACTCCTCGTCGGGCACGTGGTCTACCGGCTCGTAGTGGAACGTCCTCAACCAGCGTTCGCGATGTGTTAAGGTCTCTCCCATCGGCTGTTTCTCCCAAAGGCAGGTTGGTGAGAATCATTTCTGGAAGGATGCGGATAAGTCCTGCGGACGGGTGTTCTCCGCTCAGCTAGGGGTTCGTCCTGCAAACGATACATCACGGCTATCTGGAAGGCGAGGCTTCCGCTGGGCTGTAAACCCGTCCTCCGGATGCGGTAGTTTTGCTACGCAGGCGGGCAACCTCTGCCTCGATGACCTCCGCCGCGAAATCTACCTCGTCTGGCGTGTTGCCCCTGCCCAGACTGAAGCGAACGGTGCTCATCGCCCGCTCTTCACCCATGCCCAGAGCAAGCAGCACGTGCGACGGCTCAATAGACCCTGCACTGCACGCCGCCCCGGCGGAGGCAGCGACCCCATGCCGGTCCAGCGCAATCAGCAGGCTCTCTGCCGAAACGCCATCGAAGGTAACGCTGAGGATGCCCGGGTGGCACTGCTGAACATGTCCGTTCACCTGTATATCCGGCACCAAATCCTGCAGGCGTGTGCGCAACCGCTCCCGCAGTTGCCAAATCTGCTGCCACGCCGCGAAATGATGTGTGCGGCTCAGCTCCACTGCCTTGGCAAAACCGGCGATGCCCGGCACGTTCTCCGTGCCCGCACGCAGTTCGCGCTCTTGCGAGCCACCTACCAGAAGAGGCGCAATCTTGACCCCTCCACGGATATACAGTGCCCCAACGCCCTTCGGACCATATAACTTGTGTGCCGAGACGGAAAGCATATCCACGCCCAGTTCTTCTACGTTCATATCCAGCAGCCCGAACGTCTGCACCGCATCGCAGTGCAGCCATACTCCTCGCTCGCGGCAGATGGCAGCGATTTCGTGGATGGGTTGCAGGGTGCCTATCTCATTGTTGGCGTGCATGACGCTCACCAGCCAGGTATCCTCTCGCAGCGCACGACGCAGGTCATCGGGGTCTACCATGCCCGTAGAGTCCACGGGCAGATAGGTAACCTCCCAGCCATCTTGCTGTAGCCGCTGGCAGGCGTGCAGTACCGCGTGATGCTCGATGGCAGTAGTAATCAGGTGCCTCTGATGCGGCGGAGCCACCCGCGCCGCGCCGAAAATCGCCATATTGTTCGCTTCGGTGCCGCCGGAAGTGAAGAAAACCTCCGCGTCGAGGCAGCCCAGCGCGTGCGCTACGGTTACCCGCGCCTCGTCCAGCAGGTCGCGTGCCTTGCGCCCGAACAGGTGCAGGCTGGAGGGGTTGCCCCAGCACTCTGCCATCGCCCGCGCGACCGCCTCGCGCACTTCAGGGTCTATCGGTGTGGTAGCGGCGTGGTCTAAGTATACTGTTCGCATCTGTTTCACCATGCCGATTATACCCGTACGGCAGGAAATCGCCGATGCTGGCGCGAAGCAAACGGTGTGCTGCCGAAAGGAGGAGCGGACTCATGGAGATTGGCGTCATCAACAGCCTGACCAACGGAGGCAGGTGTTTCGACCACGTCGCGCAGTTCGGGCTGAAAGTGTGCCAGCTTGCCTGCTGGGACACTTCCCTTGCCACGCGCGAGGTGGCGCGGGTCGTGGTGGAAGAATCGGCGAAGACCGGCGTGAGAGTGTGCGCAGTGTGGGCGGGCTGGAGTGGTCCCGCCGAGTGGAACTTTACGCGCGGGCCAATCACACTGGGGCTGGTGCCGCGCGAGTACAGGGCGCAACGGGTGGAGGAGCTGAAGCGATGGGCGGATTTCGCCTCGTGGATTGGCGCGCCTGCCATTATCACGCACTGTGGCTTCATTCCCGAAAACATGACCGACCCCGAATACCTGCCGGTGGTGGACGCCATCCGCGAGGTGGCGCAGTACTGCCAGCAGCGGGGCATCGGCTTCTGGTTTGAAACGGGGCAGGAGACGCCGGTGGTGTTGCTGCGCACTATCCAGCGGGTGGGAACAGACAATCTCGGCATCAATTTAGACCCCGCGAACCTGATTTTGTACGGCAAGGGTAACCCCATCGACGCGCTGGACGTCATTGGCCGATGGGTGCGCAATGTGCATGTGAAAGACGGACTGTACCCCACCGACGGCGACCATCTGGGGCGCGAGGTTCCGGTGGGGCAGGGCAAGGTGCGCTTCCCCGACTTTCTGAAGCGACTCAAGGAGATTGGCTTCGACGGCGAACTGATCATCGAGCGCGAAATCAGCGGCGAACAGCAGATTCGCGACATCCGGCAAGCGGTGAGTGATTTGCAGAGGTGGCTCGCCGAGGTTTAGAGGATATATTGACCACAGAGGAAACAGAGGCTATGGAGAGGTTTGGAAGGAGCAGATAAAATGAAGGACCTGGTACTTCTGGCGATTGATACGGCGAAGGCGAAGGGGGCAAGCTATGCCGATGCGCGCGTGGTGCAGTATCGGCGGCAATACATCGCCTGCGAAGACCAGCGCGTGAGCCAGCTGGTGGACAGCGAAGACTGGGGCATCGGCGTGCGGGTGATTGCCGACGGAGCATGGGGCTTTGCGGGCAGCTCGGTGCTCACGCCGGAGGACGTTCAGCGTGTGGCGGCGGAGGCGGTCGCTATCGCCAAAGCCAGCGCATCCGCGCGACGCAAGCCGGTGCAGCTCGCGCCCGAACCCGTGCACCAGATGAGCTTCCGCTCGGCGTGTGAGGTAGACCCGTTCCATGTGCCGGTGGATACCAAAGTGGGGCTGCTTTTGCAAATCAATGCGGCACTGCTCAAGCACGCCGGGATTAAGAAAGCGACCAGTTATATGCTGTTCAAGCGGGAAGAGCGCATCTTCGCCAGCACCGAAGGCTCGTTGATGGATAGCATCATCTATACCACCGCCGCGAGCTACACCGCGACCGCCGTTGGGGAGGGGGACGCCCGCAGCCGAACCTATGCCCCTCCGCCCATGACGAAAGGCTACGAGAACATCAACGCGGAAGACCTGCTGAACAACACCGAGCGCATCGCACAACAGGCGCTGGAACACCTGAAAGCGCCCGAAGTAGACGATATGGTCACCGACCTGGTGCTGGACCCCCTGAACCTTGCACTGACCATGCACGAATCGGTCGGGCATCCGACGGAATTAGACCGTGCGTTGGGCTATGAGGAATCGCTGGCGGGGCGCAGCTTCGCCACGCCGGACAAGCTGCATCAGTTGCAGTACGGTTCGCCCATTGTGAACTTCGTGGCGGACAATACCCTGCCCGGCGGATTAGCCACGCAGGGCTTCGACGATGACGGCGTGGAGTGTCAGCGATGGTATATCGTAAAGGACGGTATCTTCTGTGGTTACAGCACCAGCCGTGAGGTAGCGGCGGAAATCGGCATGCCACGCAGCACCGGCTCCACCCGCGCCGACAGCTGGGGTAGCATCCCCATCGTGCGCCAGCCAAACCTGAGCCTGATGCCGGGCAAAGAGCCTCTCAGTCCCGAAGAGCTGATTGCGGACACGAAGGACGGCATCTACATCGAGGGCATGGGCAGCTTCTCTATCGACCAGATGCGCCAGAACTTCCAGTTCGGTGGTGACGCCTTCTGGCGAATTAAAAACGGCAAGCTGGTGCATATGCTGAAAAACGTCACCTACCACAGCATCACCGAGAAGTTCTGGAACTCGTGCGATGCCATCTGCGACGAGCGGTTCTGGGTGCCCAACGGCGTGCTGAACTGCGGCAAGGGCGACCCGATGCAGATTGCGCAGATGACACACGGCGCGGCGACTGCCCGCTTCCGGCAGGTACAGGTACGAAGGGCACGGTAGACGCTAGGGAGATAATAGCCGCACGAAGCCTTCCTGCTCGAAATGGCGGTCGGTGGTGAGTGCCTCCTGTACTCCCTGCAGGCGCATAATCACGAAGCTCACGGCATCGCATAAGGAGTAGGTCTTGTCGGGACGGCTCTTCAGCAAATCCAGCGCCTGTTCCGTGAGACCGCTGTCGACCCATAGTACCTCCGTTAACGGGTCCTGCATCAGCGTTTCCACGAAACCTATTGCCAGTTGGGCGTTCAGTTTTCGTGAGCGACAGAGCGCGATGAACTCCGCCAACACGTAGCTATGCGTAACACGATAACGCGCGCTGCGGAAGAGTGATGCTGCCTGCTGATGGCGTTTGTCACTTCTGTCCAAGCAACTTAGCAGCCCGGCGGTGTCCAGCAGCATCACAATGCCTCCTGATGCAATGCGCTGTATTCCCCCGCCAGATCGGCGTCAATCCGCTCGTTGTCCGCCGACTGGCTATCGCCGCTGCAGACTGCTCCAATGTAACGTTCCAGCCTCTCCATCGCGGCGCGACGTTCTTCCTCGCTCAGCTCCGGTTGCGGTCGCGGTCCGTATTTCAGCAGAAACTCCACCACGCACTGCTCCACGCTGCGTCCGGTGAGCGCTGCCTCCCGCTCACATGCCTCATAGACCTCATCGGGCACATGAATGGTGAGGGTCTTCATCTCTTTCACCTCCCCGCTCTAAGGATACCTCTGGAACGATGGCTCATTCATCCCCCGTTGCGCCGAAGTTGCCCACCAGAATGCCGAAATCGAAGAGGGTCACCTCCTCGTCTCCATCCATGTCGGCGTTGGGGTTCCAGTTGCTGTCACCGGGCACCGAGCCGAAAGCCGCTACCAGCGCACCAAAGTCGAAGAGAGTCACTTCGTTATCGCCGTCGATATCGCCGTTGCTCAGGGTAAAGTCCACCGTGACGTCACCCGCGATGGAGACGTTTGCCACCGTCTGGCGTAGCCAGTGCGGTGCTTTTGCAGACAGGTCAAACGTGCCACGCAGCAGGGTCTGGAAGGAGTACCTGCCTCCTTCGTCCAGATTGACCACGTGCGTCTCCAGCGAGTCAGAGGAGCCGGGATTGCGTACCTCGATGGTAACCGGCACTACCGTTTTATCGCCAACGTATTCTTGCAGGGTCACCGTTCCGCTTATCCGGACGGTTGACCTTCCCTCGATGGTGAAGGAAAGGTCTTGCTCGGTGAGCCAGCCGCCGCCCACAGGGTTGCCTCCGAATCCCCAGCCTCCTCCCGGGTTATGCAGGTAAAAAGGCTCGCCTTGTGTGGGACTGGTGCGCAACCAGAACCATTGCCCGCCGGGGTCAAAGGGGCGACGCACCCATGCGCTGAGGTAGTACGTGCCCGGCGGCAAGTAGAAGCCATTGAGCTCAAACTCCAGATTCGCCCGTCGGCGCAGAGGAGGCTCCCCGGGCTCAAGCACCACCTCACTGCCGGTGGCGACCACGTCCAACACGTCCACGTGCGGCGCAGACGAGATGGAAAGGTAAACCCCGAGGTTGTAGCGCGTATCGCCCTGCTCACTGCCGTACACCGTCACACGGTCGATCCACCATCCGGGCTCGGGCACAGTGAAATCGTCAAACAGCCACACCGAGTAGATACGGTTGTCCATGTCGGTGAAATCCTGCGCGGGGCTACCTCGACTCACGCCATCCCACGGCTGGTCCCACAGCACGTCGGCGCGAAGCGCAGGCACGCTCCACACCAGCGCTGCCAGTACTGCAAGTGCAAACCGTTTCATCCTTCCTTCCTCCTCTCATCCGGATACTCAGCCGGATACTCAGGGCTTAATCGAGTCAAAATACCGCTTCACGGGCTGTTTGTACTCCGGTGGCACCGTTTCACGCTGCAGCGCACTCTCCGCTGCCCGCCGGTACTGGAGATACACCTCATAGCTGGGTGCGCTGCTGGAGACGGCATCCGGAGCTCCGCGCGTGACGAAGGCAGGCTGTTCGCCCTGTCCACTGGCAACGCCGGGCACGTGTGTGACTTTACCGTCCTGCACACGGAGCCTCGCCGTGTTCGGGTCTTGTTGCGCCCGGTATTCCAGCTTTTCCAGCTTGGGACCGGTCGCAGGCATACCCGGTCCACCGCCGAACTGCTTCTCATAGGAGTTCTGCGCGAAAGGCAAGCCGCCCAGCTCCGACTTCAGCACTGCCAGCATCGCCGCCACTTCTGCCCACTGGCGCGCATCCAGCGCGCACGCCCCCGAGGACAGTCAAGTACCACCTGCTTTTCGAATCCACTCGATAGCTTTCCGCAGGTCGCCAATCTGCATGTTCTTCAGGGCTTCCTGCAGTTCTTTGGAAGCGGCGTCCAGTTTCGTATCCTTCAACGCCTTCGCCAGCTCGCGCAGCAGCTCTTGCAGCTTCTTCCGTTCCTCTGGCGAGAGGTTGTTCCACTGCTGGGCTATCTGTTGTAGCAACTCGCCTAGCTTCTGGGCATCCTGCTGGGACAGCGCGATCGCCATCTGCATCGCCATCTCACTCGCGAATGGGGTAGTCGTTTTGTTCAATGCGGCGTTGCGCACGGAGGCGGGCACGTTTTGTCCGCTTTTCTGATTCAGGGCAGCGGATTGCAGACGCGCTCCTAACTCGCGTTCCAGTTTCGCCTGCTCGATTTGCTGTTGCACCGCGCGGGCGTTCAGGAATTCGTCGCGGGCGCGCTCCATCGGTTTGCCCGAGTTGACCTGCGCCAGCCTGCGCTGCTGTTCTTCCGCCTCGCGTTGCAGGCGCGACATCTTCACCATTGCCTCGCGCTTGCTCAGGCGGGCGCGTTTCATCCGCTTGCTCAGCGACTCCAGCTGCGCGGCGAGCCGGCGCATTTTCTCCCTGTCCTGCCCCGTTGCCTGCTTGCGCCATTGCTGCGCCAGCTGCTCGGCGCGCTCACCTGCGGAGCGTAACGCCTGCTTCTCCTGACGGGTCTGCGGGGACTGGAACCACGCGAGGTCTGGCGCAAACCACAGAAAGGCGGCGAGAGCCGTCATCGTCAGGGCGACCCAGAAGGTGCGAGGCAGGGGAATCCGCGCCAGTCTGCGGAGGTCAAGGTTTTGGGCACAATTCTCCGCATCCTGCAGTTGCAGCTGTTCCATCTCCTGCTGCAAGCCGCGCTGCGACAGCCATTGCGCAGTGGTGAGGCGTTCCTGCGTGTTCGCCTGCCGGTCCAGCCACTGCGCGACCTGCTGTTGGTCTATCCGTCGCATCGCACCGTAGACCAGTCCTGCGGCTGCGAGGACCGCAACTGCGCTTGCGGGAACCCATAAGCTGATGTCCCAGCGCATCGCCCACGATAGCGCAAGCAGGGTACTGGCTAAGCCTGCCCCCAGCAGCCATCCGAGGCAGAGTCCGCGCAGCAGGTAACCCACCTTCGCGCGGCGAGCCGTGCGTGAAAGCACCGTTTGCAGCGTGGCTGTTGTGTCCGTCAAACCATATCGCCCCTTTCGCGTGTGCCGGATTCAGTTTACATCTTCAGCGGGAAGGAATGCAAGGTTGGAGACTGCCGATGTGTCCTCGCCTTGCCGCGAAGGGCACGTCTTTATGCGAGCACACGATACCGCAACAGTCTTGCGATGCCCGGCAGCTCGCCTGCGCTGTATCGGGTTTTCTTCAGATACGCCTGCAGCACATCGCGATACATCGCCTGTGCCAGCGGCTTCGGCAGCACACGGCACAATCCAAGCCACATCCCGCCGGTGCCGGGCATATATTCGCTACCGTCTTCTCGCCCCGAAACCTCGCCCGCGTAAGTGCCATCCTCACGGCGCACCTTGAGCAGCCATGTGTTGGCGAAGCGTTCCGCATCGGTGCGGTTAAACACGATGCCCTCTGCGACACACCGCGCCGCGAAATCCACGTTCAGAGAGGCGTGCGAGATATCCTCGCTGCCCCTCGCTTCACCGTTCAGCTTATACCAGTATGCCCAGTCGTACAAACGCGGGTCGTCGGTGCGCAGGCGGTTGCGGAAAAAGCGCGCCAGCCGTTCTGCCTGCTCCCGATAGCGCGGGTTGCCCGTCGCCCTCCACATTTCGAGCAACACGCTGCCCATAGCGTTCTGCTGGTTCAGGGGCAGCACCTCGTGGAGCAGGGGACTGTGAAAGTAGCCTTCGCCCGCGGCGGGTCCGTTGCGCCAGTACGGTTGGGTATCGCGGATGCACTCTTCGATGCGTGCCTGATACGCCTGCGCTGTCGCGCCAAACTCGCGGTGCAAGAACGGGTCACGGTTCACCAGCCGCACGAACTCTGCTGGCGCCATGTTGATCATGCCCGTGTGTACTATCCACACATGCCATTCGCCCTTGGAGTATCTGGTGGAACCCCATCCTGCCAGCGGTTTGCCCGCGTAAACGTCGGCAACGCCCCGCATATCATCGCGGTTCTTCAGCACGCGGTCGAAATGCTCTACCAGTTTGCGCAGATAAAAGCGGTCTCGTGTGGCGCGATACATCTCCACATATGCCAGCAGGATGTACGACTCTCCCCATGCCAGATTGCCGTCCTCGTTAAGCCAATCGGAGTATCCCTTGCCGTCATGGATAGCGCGGTCGCTTTCATCAAACAGCTCTCGCAGCTTTCGGGCGTCTGTGCCCATCTCGCTCCCCCAGCGTGTTTTCGCCAGTATAGCAGCCCGTATGGCGGACTGTCAACGAGAGGAATACCCCTGCGTCTCAAAGAAAGCCTTATGGTACGAGCACACGGACGCGACAAGAGGTGCAGCATGACCCACAAGGAGCGATTACTGGCGGTGTTCCGGGGCGAGCGTCCTGACGTCATGCCCTGGTACGCCGACCTGACCTACTGGTACAGCGCAGAGATGATCAAGGGCACCCTGCCGGAGAAATACCGCGGGGACGGCGTGGTGCAAGTCTACAAAGACCTGAACACGGGCGCGCACGAGCACCTGCTCAACTGCCCCTGGCGTGCGGAATACGAGGATATACAGGTCAAGGTGGAAGAGGAGTGCGATGCCGATGGCAGACCCGTTCGGACACGCACCACATGGGTGACGCCGGTGGGGACTATCTCGCAGGTGCAGGAGTTTGAGCCGAACTCGTACTGCTGGGCATATCGTGAGTATGCGGTGAAGACGCCCAGCGACCTGAAGGTACTGCGCTTTATCTTCCAGCACACCTATCTGACGCCCGATTATACGGAACAGCATCGTATCATCGATCTGTTTGGCGACTGGGGCGTGGCGGCTTCGATGCCCAACCGTACCCCAATGGCGAACCTGTTTGTGATATGGATGGGGGTCACTAACGCGGTTTACGCGCTGGCGGACGCGCCGGAGGAGATAGAGGAGACCATCGAGGTGATGTCCGCTGCTGAAGACCAGATGTATGAGATTATCTGCAACGCGCCTGCGCCGCTGGTGTACTTCCCAGATAATATCACAGGGGAGGTGGTCAGCCCGCGTATCTTCCAGAAGTACTACGCGCCCTACTACCGCAAGCGGGCGGAGCAGCTGCACCGAGCAGGCAAATACATCTTTGTGCATATCGACGGCACGTTCAAGAACCTGCTGCCATACGTGGGACCGACGGGAGTGGACTGCGCGCAGTCGCTGACTCCAGCGCCGGTGGGAGATGTGCCGCTGGAGGACTTTCGCAGGCTGGCGGGACCAGACCTGATTTTGTGGGGGGGAGTACCTGCTGCCTACTTTAGCCCCCTGTACAGCGAGGAGACCCTGCGCGACATCGTGCTGAAAGCGATACGGCTTTACAAAAACGACCCGCGTTTCATGCTGTGCGTGTGTGACCAGGTGCCGCCCGATGGCATCATCGAGCGGGTACGCATGGTGAGCGATCTGGTGGAAGAGTACGGGCGCATCGAGTAAATATCACGCCGTGAGCAGCTCCACCACCTTGTGCGCAATCTGGGGCAGGGGAAGCACGAACTCTGCCCCGCCGAGCTGAATCGCCTCGCGCGGCATCCCAAACACCACGCAGGTCTCTTCGTCCTGAGCGATGGTATGCGCCCCGACGTCGCGCAGCTTTTTCAGCCCGCGCGCGCCATCCGCGCCCATGCCGGTCAGCAGCACGGCGACCGTCGCGGGACCGCTCGCCTGCAGCACCGAGTCGAACAGCGCATCCACCGAAGGGCGGTGCCGATTGACAGGTTCGGTTTGCACCACTCTGGCGCGCAACTGCGAGGCGTTGGTGGTTACCTGCAAGTGATAGTCGCCTGGAGCCACATAAGCGTGCCCCGGTTGCAGAGTGTCGCCGTCTTCCGCTTCTTTGACGCGCACGGTACACAGTTTGTCCAGCCGCTCGGCGAAGGAGCGGGTAAACACCGGAGGCATGTGCTGCACAATGACAATAGGCGGAACCTCCGCAGGCAAGCCCTGCAGTACCTGCCGGATGGCTTCGGGACCTCCCGTCGATGCGCCGATGGCAATCAAGCGGCTTGTCTCCGTGCCCCGTGTCACTGCCGACCTGGCGAAGGGTACTGGCGTGACATGTGCGGCTGGGGGGCGCACGCGGGCGCGTGCCGCCGCCTTCACCTTGGATGTTATCTCGTGCGATAGCACAGCCATGCCTGTGAAGACGCTCTGCGTGGGCTTGGCAATGAAGTCCACCGCGCCCAGTTCCAGCGCCTTCAACGTGACCTCGCTGCCCTCTCGCGTGACGGTGGAAATCATCACCACCGGCATGGGGTGCGACCGCATTAGCTTCTGCAGGAAGGTGATGCCGTCCATGCGCGGCATCTCCACATCCAGGGTCAGCACATCGGGTTTCAACTGCACAATCTTGTCATAGCCTTCAATCGGGTCGCTGGCAGTGCCGACAACCTCTATCTCTCCGTCCCGTGCGAAAATGTCCTTCAGTAATTGACGGATGACCACCGAGTCGTCGATAATCAACACCCGCACAGGGCGATGCTCATCCATCGGCGTTTCCTCCTGAGTGTGTTTGCCGTCGAGAATTATCGGCAGTGAGGCAGGTCATGGTGAAGGGGGAATATTGCATGGCGACTGATAGAGGATCCCTTAGCAGTTTTGCGTCTGTAGAATACGGCCACGGGTGAGGCATCGCGGCAAGGTTTAAAAGCCAAAAGCCAGAGTGTCCAGAATGTATTTTGCCCGCGCCGTGCCGACTTGTTGATAGATTTCCAGTAACTCTTCGTAGGCACCTTGACAGCAGGAGTCGCTGCCGAATCTCGTCCACC
>JAPWUZ010000182.1 GCA_028275265.1 Armatimonadota bacterium
ATGAACCATGCGGCTCTTGCCGGGAACGCACATCGAAATCATACGCGACGATATCCCGCGTGGGCATATCCGCTTCGCGCTCTTTGACTTTGACGGCACACTGTCGCTCATCCGCGAAGGGTGGCAACAGGTCATGGTGCCGATGATGGTGGAGGTGATTCTGCGCGAAACCAGCACCACCGAGACGCCGGAGGAGCTCACCCGCATCGTGCGCGAGTTCGTCGACCGACTGACGGGCAAGCAGACCATCTACCAGATGATTCAACTCTGCGAGGAGATTGAAAAGCGCGGAGGTAAACCGCGCGACCCGCTGGAGTACAAGTGGGAGTATTTGCATCGTCTGTGGGAGCGGATCAAGCACCGGGTGGAAGGCTTGAAGAACGGCAGCATCCCCCCCGACGAGATGCTGGTTCCCGGCTCGCGCGACCTGCTGGAGAACCTAAAACGGCGCGGCGTGCGAATGTACCTCGCCAGCGGCACCGACGAGGTGTACGTGCTGGACGAAGCCGCTGCGTTAAAAATAGACCACTACTTTGACGGCATTTACGGCGCGATCGATGATTACAAACGCTTTTCCAAGGCGATGGTCATCCAGCACATCATCGAGACTCACTCCCTGTCGGGCAAGGAGTTCGCGGGCTTTGGCGACGGGTTCGTGGAGATCGAGAACACGAAGGCGGTGGGCGGTATCGCCGTCGGCGTGGCTTCCGACGAGGTACGCAAAGAGGGAATCAACGAATGGAAGCGAAATCGGCTGATTGGTGCGGGCGCGGACATCATCGTGCCCGAGTTCCGTGAGCAGGAGAAGCTGGTAGCATATCTATTTGGAGAGTGGGAGTGATGCCCTATCCGACCTTTGACCGTTCGCGGCTGAAGTTGCGCCCGCTTACCGAGCGGGTGCATGATTTGTCGCTCGACTCGTTCTACGCGCTGGATGACCCTGTTCCTGCCTACGACGCGCCCGGATTGGACACGCTGGCACAGCGTGTGGCGTCTGCTTACCGTCGCGGCAGACCCGTCATCCTGATGATGGGCGCACATGTCATCCGCGCCGGGGTGAGCCGTTTCCTGATTGACCTGATGGAGCGAGGCATCCTGAAGCACATCGCCATGAACGGAGCGGGACCCATCCACGACTACGAACTCGCACTGATCGGCAAGACCACCGAGAGCGTCGCCCACTACATTCGGCTCGGGCAGTTCGGCTTGTGGAAGGAGACGGGACGGATCAACGAAGCAGCAAAAGAGGCATATCGCGAAGGCATCGGCTTCGGCGAGGCGATTGGGCGCATGATTGCCGAAGGCGATTTCCCCCACAAGGACATCAGTGTGCTGGCAGCGGGTTATCGTCTGCGCGTGCCAGTCACCGTCCACATCGGTATCGGCTATGACATCATCCACGAACATCCCAACTGCGACGGCGCGGCGCTGGGGGCAGCGTCCTACACCGATTTTCTGGTGTTCGCACACACGGTCTCGCAACTGGAGGGCGGCGTGATGATGGCGTTCGGGTCAGCGGTGATGGCGCCGGAGGTGTATCTGAAGGCACTGTCCATGGCGCGCAATGTGGCGCATCAGGAGGGGCGGGAGATCAGGCACTTTACCACGGCGGTGTTTGACCTCATTCCTCTGGAAGGCGACATCCATCAGGAGGCACCCAAAACCGACCCGCGCTATTACTATCGCCCGTGGAAAACCATTCTCGTGCGCACCGTTGCCGACGGCGGCGAGAGCTTTTACTTCTGTGGTGACCATCGGGTCACCATCCCTAACCTGTATCATCGCATCCTGCACCATCTGGAGGAGAACGCATGACCGAAGGGCGATTGCAGCAAATACTCACCCGATTCCCCGAGCAGAAGGTGCTGATTGTGGGGGACTTCTTCCTGGACCATTACCTCATCATCGACCGCGCGCTCAGTGAAACCTCGCTCGAAACAGGTCTGGAAGCGTATCAGGTAGTGGAGATACGCAACAGCCCGGGCGCGGGCGGTACCGTTGCCAACAACCTGCGCGCGCTGGAGGTGCAAACCTACGCGCTGACCGTCATCGGGCAGGACGGTCTGGGTCATGACCTGCTGCACGAGCTGCGCGTGCGGGGGGTGAACGTGGACGGAGTGCTGCAACATCCCACCCGCTTCACCCCGACGTATACCAAACCGATGGTGCGCGAGCGAGACGGCACAGTGCACGAGATTAACCGGTTGGACATTAAGAACCGCACACTTCTGGAGCCGGAATGGGAAGAACGTCTGCTTTCGCTGCTACGTGATATGGTGCCGGAGATGGATGGCGTCATCGTGGCCGACCAGGTGGAAGAGCGCAACTGCGGGGTGGTAACCGATCGGGTGCGCGAAGAGGTGTGTCGTCTGGCGAGGCAGTATCCGCAGAAGGTCTTCTTCGCCGACTCACGGGCACGCGTCGGCGAGTATCACAGTCTCTTTATCAAGCCCAACCAGCGCGAGGCGATGCGCGTCTTCCAGCCCGATTGGGAAGGAACCTGCACCATCGAGCAGGCGCGTGAGGTCGGGGTGAAACTCTCGAAGCGCACCGGCAAGCCCGTGTTTCTCACAGTGGGCGAGCAGGGCGTACTGGTGATAGATGGAGAAAACGTCACCCACGTGCCCGCCGTACCGGTAAAGGGCGAAATAGACATCGTGGGGGCAGGCGACAGTACCTCCGCAGGCACGGTGAGCGCGTTGTGCAGTGGCGCGAATCTGGTGGAAGCGGCACAGGTAGGGCAGCTGGTGGCATCTATCACGGTGCAGCAGATCGGCACCACGGGCGTTGCCACGCGCGAGCAGGTACTGCGGCGTCTGCACGAGGCAACGCAATGGGGGTGGGCTTAAAATCGCCCCAAATACACCATCATCAGGTTAATCACCGCCAGGGGGATACCTATCCCCCACCCCACGCGCAGCGTCCAGCGCCACGTCATGCGGGCAGTGATGCTGTCTACCACGATCACCGCGAAATAACTGCCTAACGCCAGAGCCGCCCCTACCCACAGGTTATTCGCCCAGAGCAGTGCCGTCATGCCCAGCAGCAGCACCAGCTCGTACCAGTGCGTCAACTCGATAACCCCCAGATAGGGTCCCGAGAACTCGGTGAGGATGCCGCGCACAATCTCCTGATGCGCATGATGGGAAGCAGAGATATCGAACGGCGACTTGTTCATTTTCATCGCCAGCACCAGTATCTGCGTCACCGCAAACAGCGGCAGGGTCAACAGCAAAGGCTGTTCCAACTTGAAGATGTCGCGCACCATGAAACTGCCTGTCGCCAGATATACTCCCACCACAAACAGCGCGAGCAACGGTTCGTAACTCAGCAGTAAAAGCAGCTCCCGGTATGCCCCCAACTGACTGTACGGTGAGCGCACGCTGAACGCACCCAGTATCAACGATACACTGCCCAGTGCCAGTACGAACAGCAGCACCAAAAGGTCCTGCCTCAGCACCAGCATCACCACGCTGAGCACCACAGAGGTCAGATACAGGTAAACACTCACCAGCTGCATCTTCGTGGAAACCAGCGCGTCTTTGGCAAAAAGCTTGAGGAGGTCATAGAATGGCTGCACAACAGGCGGTCCGATCCGCCCCTGCATGCGTGCACTCAGTTTGCGGTCTATTCCCACTAACAAGCCCCCCAACAGCGGGGCAATAACCAGAGATCCCAGAATAACCAGCGGTGTATACCAGTCGATCAAAGCACAGCCACCCCAAACATCGCGAGAATGAGTGCCACAGAAACCGCGTTTATCCAGCGGTTATGGCGGGACTCACCGAAGAAGTATTCAAAGTAGTGTCCCCCCACCAGCACTTCCACAATCTCATCGCTGGTGGAGCGAAAGCGTACATCGGGCACCTCCTCCACCTGTTCACCGCACAGGTATGGCGGCGCAACCTCGCTACGGCGCACGCGAATGAACAACAGAGGAAGCACCACCGCCAGTACCAGCACCGCGAAGAGCAGCAACACAGGGAACCAGCCCGCTTCGGTTGCCACAGGTAAATCGGAGGAGAACCCTGCGCTCCCGTAGTAACGCGCCACGGCAGGCACCACCAGCCGGTTCAACACCTGAGCCACCATGAGGCTGAACACCATCGTGCCCACCGTCAGGAAAAGAAGCGTGCCCACATACAACGGATGCAGCCGCTCCACCCGCAGCGGAGGGTTTCCGGGTGAAACGCTCAGCAGCTTGCCCACCCACTTCGTCCAGAACATCACCGTGAAGGTGCTGCCGATGACAAACATGACCGTCGCCACCGGCAACTTCCCGGACGATTCGATCGCCGCCCATTTGGCTATCAGCACCCCAAAGGGAGGCAACAGCATCGAGGCGATGCCGATAACCGTCACCACTGTGGTCAGCGGCATTTTGGCGAAGAGCCCTTCCATCTGCTCGATGTCGCGGCTCCCGATGCCGCTCTCGATAACCCCCGTTGTCATGAACAGCAAACCTTTCGAGATGGCATGGAAGATGATTAGCATGACCGCCGCCGACAGCGCCATCGAGGTGTTCAACCCGGCGCACGCAATAATCAAGCCGAGGTTCGATACGGTGGAATACGCCAGCACACGCTTGGCGTTCTGCTGACTGATAGCCAGCATCGCCGCTGCCACAAAGGTGAAACCGCCAATCAGTGCGACCAGATAACTGGGATAAGTGTCCCGAAAGGCAGGGGCAAAGCGGATGACCAGGTATACTCCTGCCTTGACCATCGTGCTGGAGTGCAGTAGCGCGGAGACGGGTGTAGGCGCCACCATCGCCCCCAAAAGCCATCCATGGAACGGCATCTGCGCCGATTTGGTGAACCCAGCGAGGCACAGGAACGCCAGAGGAAGCACCATCCCCGCCGAACCGACATGCCCCTCCACGATTTCGCGGATGGATAGCGTGTGTATCTGATGGTATATCAGCACCATCGCCAGCGACAGGCTGGCTCCACCAATCAGGTTCATCCATAATGCTCGATACGCGCTTTCCCATGCCTGTTCGGTATCGTCATGGGCAATCAGCAGGAAGCAGCACAGCGTGGTAATCTCCCAGAAGAAGAAAAGCCAGTAAAGGCTGTTCGCCAGCAAAAGACCGTTCATCGCGCCCAGAAACAGCAGCAAAAGCAGGAAAAAGCGCGGCTGTTTGCTCTTCGCCAAATGCAGGTGCTCTTCGTGCTCCGCCATGTAAGGAATACTGTAAATCACCACCGCCGAACCGATGACACCGACAATCAATAGCATCGTAATGGTTAGCCAGTCGGCGACAAACAGCGGATCCACATCCGCCGGTGCTTTCAGCCCCAGCTCCAGATAAGCCAGTAACACCGCTTGCAAGAGCACCAGAGCCATGATGAGCAGGTTCTTCCGCCTCCACCCGTACAGGAAAAACACACCCAGCAGCAAGGCGTCAGCCAGAGTAACGAGGACATGCCAGATATGGGAACCGGGGCTGTATTCCAGAGTGCCGCGTGCGAAGGTCAGTAAGGTGACCGCAATCAGCAAAAGAGAGGTGAGGAGAATAAGCGCATTTCGCACACGATGCGAGGAAGTGATGTAACAGAGCGCGCCTGCAAACACAGGCAGGAGAATCAGGCTACCTGTT
>JAPWUZ010000110.1 GCA_028275265.1 Armatimonadota bacterium
TATTATATCACTTTGGTCAAGATTTGTGCAACTGGTCTAAAACACCCTCCATGCCATCCGGATTGCGCTCACTACCAGCAGCGCAATCAGCACGTTGCGCAACACGCGCGAGCGCAGTCGTCTGGATAGAAACGCACCCAGATGCGCCCCCGCCATCACGCCTAGCACCGACGGCGCCGCCAGCGTGGGGTCTACATAGCCGTGCAGCAGATATATCGCTGCACTGACACTGCCCGTAATACCTATCATGAACGAGCTGGTCGCCGCCGCGGCCTTCAGAGGCACGTTCATCAGCAGGTTCATCACGGGAACCTTGATCAACCCCCCGCCCACGCCCAGCAGGGCAGAAAGTACTCCCGCTATCAGGCTGAAACCCCACCCGACTGCCATGCGGGTGGGAGTATAGCAGACTGTTTTGCCCGTCGCGTGGTCTACATAACACGCGCTCGCCCCGTTGGTATCTTCTACCAAGGTCTCGCGTGTGGACGGTTCGGCAGGACGTCTGACCAGTGTCCATGCTACATATCCCTGCAGCAAGGCGAACATCAAGGCGAGCCAGCGCGGATTCAGAAGCCGAAACAACATACTGCCTGTCAGCGCACCCAGCACGGTTGCGCTCTCCAGCCACATCGCCAGAGGGATATTGGTGTAACGATGGCGCAGGTGTGAAGTACTGGCGACGACCGACGTGGCGATAACGCCCAGCAGGCTGGTCGCGACCGCCGTCTTCTCTGGCACTGCCAGCAACAGCACCAGTGCGGGCACCAGAATGATGCCCCCGCCCAATCCCAGCAGCGCGCCCAGTGTGCCCGCCACCACCGAAGCCGCGAAAACGGTAAACAGTCTCAGCGGTTCCATCTCAGTGCCGGAAGTGGCGCATACCCGTGAAGACCATCGCCAGACCCAGCCTATCCGCTGCGGCAATGACTTCCTGGTCCTTCACTGAGCCGCCCGGCTGGATAACGGCAGTTACTCCGGCGATAGCCGCCACCTCGACATTGTCGGGGAAGGGGAAGAAGGCGTCCGATGCCAGAACCGCGCCTTTCGCTCGCTCGCCAGCTGCCTCCGCCGCCAGCCGCACCGACTGCACGCGGTTCATCTGCCCCGCCCCCACTCCCACAATCACCCAGTCCTTCGCCAGCACGATGGCGTTGGACTTCACGTGCTTCACCACCTTCCACGCGAACAACAGCTGCTCCATCTCTTCGGGGGTTGGGGCACGCTGGGTGACCACGCGAACCGCCTCGGGTTGTTCCTGCAGCATCTGCACATCACGGGTCTGTACCAGCACACTTCCCGTCAGCCCGCGCAGTATCCACCCCTCCTGGGGCGGGGTCAACCTTCCCACTTCGAGCAGACGCAGGTTCGCTCCCCATCTCTTCTTCTCGGTGAGGATGGGCAGAGCGTCTTCAGCGAACGCAGGGGCGATAAGGCACTCGAAGAAGGTATTAGGCGCGGTAATCTTTTCGGCGGTCGCGGCGTCCACAGGTCGGTTCAGTGCCATGATGCCACCAAAGGCGGAAACGGGGTCTGCCAGTCGGGCTCGCTCTACCGCTTCGGGCAGGCTATCCGCCACCGCCACCCCGCAGGGGTTGGTATGCTTGATGATAACGCAGGCGGGGCGGTCCTCGGCAAACTCTTTGACCAGCTCCAGCGCGGCGTCACAGTCCAGCAGGTTGTTATAGGACAGCTCTTTACCGTGCAGCTGCCGTGCGGTGGCGATGCTGGGTTCGGTAAAGCCGGGTATTCGGTAAAACGCCGCCTTCTGGTGGGGGTTCTCACCATAACGCAGTTCCTGTGCTTTACGCAGGGCAACGGTAAACTCCTGCGGGAAAAGCGTTTCGGGCGTGAACTGTGCCCGCAGATATGCCGCGATTTGCGCATCATAGAAGGCGGTGTGTGCAAACGCCTTCGCTGCCAGCCGACGGCGCGTTTCCAGACCGATTGCCCCGCCGTTTGCCCGCATCTCCTCGATGATGGCTTCATAATCGGCGGGGTCCACCACGATTGCCACGCTGTCGTGGTTCTTGGCGGCGGCGCGCACCATCGTGGGACCGCCGATGTCGATGTTCTCTATCGCCTCTTCCAGTGTGACGTCCGTGCGGGCGACCGTGCTTTCAAACGGATACAGGTTGACGCATACCAGGTCAATCGGCTCGATGCCCGCCGCCTGCAACGCCTGCAGGTGTTCGGGTTTGCGTCGGTCGGCGAGAATACCCGCGTGGATAGCGGGATGCAGTGTTTTCACCCGTCCCTCCATCATCTCGGGAAAGCCGGTGACCTGTTCCACCGGGGTCACGGGGATACCCGCCTCTTGCAGGGTACGCGCGGTTCCACCCGTAGAGATAATCTGAACTCCCATTTCGTGCAATGCCCTGGCAAAGGACACAATGCCTGTTTTATCGGAAACGCTCAGCAGCGCGCGTCGTATCGGATTCATGCCTGAGGCTCCTCCCGCCAAAGTTTTGCTCTTTATTGTAACCGCAGAGAGGGGATTGGGTCAAGGTATGGGTCACCCCCGGGGCGACACGTGCAGCGTCTTCTCGTGCGTGTAGGTAACGAATCCCGGTTGCGCGCCGCGCGGGCGGCGCACATACTTGCGCAGGGTGTAGTCCACCGGCACTATCGAAGAGTGGCGTTGGGGGCTGTTGGCAGCGGCGAGCTGGGCGGCGTATTCCAGCACCTGTCGGGGAACCGCCTGCGGATTGTTATTGGTGCGTATGACCACGTGCGCGCCCGTCCCCGCTCGCACGTGCAGCCACCAGTCGTTTGGCTGTGCCACGCGTGTGACCAGGTAGTCGTTCGCTTCGGCGTTTTCGCCCACCAGCACCTGCCAGCCACCCGGCGCAACGTGCACGCGGATACGCCTGCCCTCGAAATCTTCCTGCGTTCTCGTGGAGGCTTCGCCGGAAACGCCTGCGGTGGGGTTCAGCCAGCCCCGCGCCGCTATCTCCTGCCGTAAGGCTTCCAGTGCGGAAAGGTCGCTTATCGATTCCAGTTTCTGCAAAGCCTCCTGTACCTGCATCTGTTCAGTCATCAAACGATGGCGCATTGCCTCCAGCCTTTCGGCGTTCTGCTCCACGTGACGCGCACGCGCAAAGTATCGCTGTGCGTTCTCCTGCGGTGTCAGCGTGGGGTCTAAGGGGATGGTGAGAGTGGCTCCATCCGCGCCGTACAGGTCCGGCAGGGTAACCTCCTGCGCACCCTTGGGAACCTGCGACAGGAACGCCAGAAGGGTTTCACCTCGTCGGCGGTAAACCTCCGCCTGTGCCCGCTCCTCTACTCCCTGCTGCAGCTGCTGCAGGGCGTTGCGCCGCGCACTGAGTACCCTCTGCAGGATGCCCTGCAGGCTTCGCTTTTGCTGTTCCAGCTCCGCGCGGGGTATAGCTACCGCGTAGTAGTTCCCCAGCGCCACATGGATGTTACTGCGCGGATGCTGCTGTTGTTTGGGAAGCGAAGCCAGCGGAATAGGGTACGCGCCGATGGGGTGGTGCGCTTCGTCACGCACCAGCACAGGCTCCCAGTCCCCTGCCTTTGCCACGTCGAACACCGAACGAAACGCGCTCCAGAGGATATCAGGGTTGTTCCCATTGCCCAGCCGTTGCGCTCGCACGGCTATTTCGCCCGCCAGAAAGGTGCCGATGCCCTCGAAACGGCTCCGCAACCACGCGGCAAAATCGGAAGGCTGTTCCTGCTGATACCACTGCAGGAACTGCGATTCGGAAACGGCGCGCGGGTCAGGACGCTCTTCAGCGGGAGGAGGCGTATAGGCTCTGCCCGGCAATACTTCGCGCACCCGGCTGATGCGTGAGGAGACCAGCTTGGCGGCGTGCAGGATGCGCTCGTCAGGGGCGATAAGGATGATGTTGCTGTGCCTGCCCATCAGCTCCGCGCTGAGCAGATAGGTATGTCCCTCATGTCCCTTCACCTCCACGTCCAGCACGCGGTCAAACCGTCGCTGGGCGAGGGTCAGGATAGTGCCGCCCTGCAGGTACTTGCGCAGCGCCATGCAGAAGGGCGGCGGCTGGGGCGGGTTGGGCAGACGGTGGGAGAGCAAGTGCGTGCGCGCCCATTGCGGCGAGCAGCTGATGAGCCAGTACACCTCGCCCATACCGCGCACGTAAATGGTCAGCAAGATGTCATGCTCGGCAGGCTGTGCGATGTGCTGGATGCGCCCGCCCTGCAAAGGCTGCAGTGCGTGCACCACCGCCGCAAGTGTGAGGCTATCGTAAGGGATGGTGGACATAGACACCTGTATTATACCCCGCATACCTCTCGTCTCTTGCCGCTGGTGAGCAGGCGCACGGACGGCGTGCCCGGTACCATTCTCCCCCCTGCCTGAACCGCCAGCGCCAGCGCAATCACCAAGTCGTCGTGTTCGCTGCCCCGCGCCTGCAGGCGGATATGTCCGCTACCGCTATGGCTGGCGGTGAAGGCGTGCAGTTCACGCAGGAGGTCGGGGTGTGGAGGGATTGCCACGCGACGCTGTTCCATCGCCAGCGCGAGGGTTTCTATTATCGTCCGCTTGGTGGAGGCGGTGAAAACTACTGGCTCTACACGGATATGCAGGTGATGATGGCTGAGGCTTTGCTGCAGCATCTCCGCTAACGGGTCGCCGATGCCGGAGGCATCGCAATAGACGGTGCGCACCCTCCACTCGCCGAACTGATGCAGTAGCCGCTCGATCTGTCTCTGCCATCCTGTGCTGGGCAAACGTTCCACATGCACCGCCTGCAGCTGGGTTCCGGACTCGCGCAATAGCACCAGCGCGGTATAGTCGCGGTAGCGTCCCCAGTCCAGCCCGGCGAGGGTTGGGGTCGAGTTGGGTCTGGCTTCCGCGAGGCTGGGCTGGATACACGCTTCGATAACCACCTGCGGGAACACCGCCCCAGCGTCATCCACGAACTGCGCCTCATACTCGATGGCGAACTGCCGCTCGGTCAGCAACTGCTTTTGCATCTGCAGGAAGCAGGCGGAGATACGCGGGTTACTGGTGGTGGGGAAGCGGAAGCTGCGGCACACCGTGCCCGACTGTCCGCGTTGATACCAGTGCCAGAAGTGGTTTCTGCCGAAAGGGGTGGACAGCAGCACCAGCTGCCCTTCGGTATCCGCCAGCATGGGCATCAGCACCTGCGGGATGACCTCTTCGGTGAGGTAGGCGGCTTCATCCACCACGATGCGGTGCGCGCTTCTGCCTCGTAGCGAGCGCGCCTGACGATATGCGCTGCGGGCGGTGATTTCGCTGCCGTTGACGTGCACGCGGGGATAGGGTGTCACGCGAACATGCAGTTTCGCGCCCGTCTGTTCTGCCCAGTCCTGAAGGAGCTCCAGCGTGCGGTCAAAAAGGATACTTGCCTGGTCCAGCGTGGGGGCGACGATGACCTGTCGGATGCCGGGTTGCAGCAGGGCGAGGGCAGCGGTCTCTACCGCCAGCGACTCCGTTTTGCCCCACCGCCTGCCACATGCCGCCACCTTCACCGGGTGAGTATCCATCATCCATTCACGCTGGGCAGGGTGAGGTGTCCAGTTCCACCATCGATGTGCTGCCTGAAGGACGTGCTCAGGGGAATATGTCCACATACAAAATCACCTCACCCTGTAATCGGGAGGCAGGCGCAAGCGTCAACTGCAAGGGGCACTCGACGCTGTCCAGCGGGCGAGGCTCCTGCCGGGCCATAAACCCGCGTGGGCTACCCTGTCCCCGCGCCGACCCACTCGCTCTGGTTGCCGTAGCGGTCGACGACGCTCACGAAGGCGAGTTTCGCCGAGGGGGGCAGTGTGTAGCTGCTCGCGCTGGCGGGTAATACCTGCGTGTACCACTCCCCGTTGGAACGGTATGCCACCACCCAGCAAGCAATGGGGTGTTTACCCCGAGCCTCCCACGTCAGGCGCACCCCTCCATCCGCGAGGTACACCGTACGCACGGCGGGCGAGGGCGGGACGGAGCGGCTCAGCCACGGCGCAGCAGGAACGAGGGCGGGTTGTTCGTACAGTTCCCGTATCAGTTTGCAGATACCACCCCTGTCCTGCATGAACGCCCTTGCGCTGAAATGGATGTTGCCCACAGCCCCTTTTTGCTTGCGGGTCAGGCGTACCTGCTCGGCGATTTCCGCCGCGTCCCATGCAGTGTTGCTGCCGTCCGCCACCTTGCTGGTGAAATTGCCCGCAAGCATGTGCCTGCCCTGCGTGTTCTGCTCCACCCACCATTGCAGTAACGCGGGATAACGGAGGTTCGGATTGTCTATCTTAAAATAGAGTTGTGGTACGTAGTAGTCGCACCATCCCTGCTGCAGCCACTTGCGCGAGTCGGCATAGAGTTCCGCATAGGCGTCGAATCCGCGCGTGCCCGGAGGGTAGCCCGGACGCCACAACCCAAAGGGGCTGATGCCGAACTTCACCCAGCGTTTGGTGCTCTTAATCTCGCGATAGACCCTTTCCACGAAGCGGTCCACGTTCTGCCTGCGCCAGTCGTCGCGGCTCAGCCTGCCGCCGGAACGGCGATAGCGTTGCCAGCTGGGCTCATCGGGGAAATCGAGGATGTTGCCCTTCTCATCGCGCTCCTTGTAGGGGTAGAAGTAGTCGTCGATATGCACACCGTCCACGTCATACCGCTTCACCACCTCCAGCATCACCGATAGGGAGTGCTCCACCACATCGGGTTCACCGGGGTCCAGCCAGAGGTAGTTTCCGTACTGTTTGACCAGTTCGGGACGTCGCTTGCTGATGTGCTGGGGATGTATCTCCGATTTCTCGGAAGGATGTCGCGCCCGATAGGGATTGAACCAGGCATGGAGCTCCATGCATCGCCTGTGTGCCTCTTCCACGGCGAAGGCGAGAGGGTCGTAGTAAGGCTCGGGGGGCTTGCCCATCGTGCCGCTGAGCACCTCGGACCACGGCTCGATACTGGAATCGTACAGCACCGAACACGCCGGGCGCACCTGCAATACAATCACGTTCAACTTCAGTTCCGCCGCCCTGTCGAGGATTGCCAGCAGCTCGGTCTTTTGCACATCGGACGGTAATCCGGGTCGGGAGGGCCAGTCGATATTGGCAACGGTTGCTACCCACATGCCACGATATTCGCGCTGTATCTCCGGCACAGACTGCTCGCGTCGCATGGTGCTCTGTCTCCTTCTTCGCTGTTCAGGAGAGAGTATAACATGAACAGCCTGCCCGAACAACCGGCTACATTCTGTGTGTGGTTTCCAATTTGAAATGTCCTATTTTATTCCCAATTTGAAATGTCACATCGTCCGTGCGTTAGCCGAGTTGGGCATTGCGATACTCTATGCCCATACCCCCCAAGCCAAAGGCAGGGTAGAACGTCTGTTCCGCTTCTTCCAAGATAGGCTCATCAAGGAGATGCGGTTAGCAGGCATCACCGACTACACGCAGGCGAACCGCTTCCTGCAGGAGCAGTTTCTGCCCTGGTATAACCAGCAGTATACCCGTTGCGTGCCCAATCGTTACCGTGCTTTGCCTGAAGAGGTAGACCTGCCGTTGGTGTTCTCGGTTCGGGAGGCACGCACGGTGGGCAAGGACAACACCCTGCGTTTTCGGGGACAGGTGTATCAGTTACTGCCCGCGCAGGGCTGTAAGAGTTGGGCAGGGAAGCGGGTGGAGGTTGTGCAGTTGCTGGACGGTAGCGAAGCGGTGTTGTATGATGGCAAGCGGCTGCGCTATGTGGTGTTGTCGGAGCCTGCGCCGCGAGCGGAGCGTGGGGAGGAGTTGCTGAGCCAGCGGCAGTATGTGGCGGAGCAGGAGCGCAAGGTGTGGAAGCCTCCAGCAGATCATCCTTGGCGGAGGAGTTGGAAGGTGAGAGGGTCTGTGATACAATCGAAGCGTTTGGATATGTGACATTTCAAACTGGGAATTAAATGTGACTCGCCATTGGTAACAACAGAGTCGCGGGAGGGT
>JAPWUZ010000051.1 GCA_028275265.1 Armatimonadota bacterium
ACAACCGGCTACATTCTGTGTGTTATCGAACACCCCCGTCTGTGCGTTGACGATTGGCTACAAAGGCGGTATAATTCATGCGTGTGAACACAGAGAAGAGGTTGCGCAACCATGATTCTACCTAACCCCGACAGGTTGAACCGATTCAATAAGTATGCGCTGGTGATACTGGCGGCAAAACGCGCCAAGCATCTACAAGAGCAGGGTATCGCCCGTCGCTCGCTGGTGAAGAGCTCTTCCAGCAACCCACTGACCATTGCGCTGGAGGAGATCGCGGCGGGGCGGTTGATTCCCAGCTTTAACCCTGAACCCCTGCCCGAGTTGATGGAACCGGAAGCCCCTGAAGCCTTGTTGACCGCTGAAGAGTTCGAAGAGGCGATGGCAAAGGTGGCGATGGCGGTCGAGGCAGAGATTGCAGGTTCCGATAATGGTCATGGAGATACCGCAGTGGCGGCTGAGGTTGAGGAAGAAGCAGAGGAAACGGAGGAAGAGGATCTGGTACTGGAAGAGGAGGACATGTCTATCTCTGAGGAGTTAGACGAGGTGCTTGACCTGGACGAGGAAGATATTCCGCCGGAAGAGGGCGACCAGCAGAGCCTTTTCGACGAGGGTCTACACAGCGAAGGTGAAGACGCAGAGTAGCGGTAGCGCGAGGTGTTTCCATGCCGGGCGAGGTGGATTATTACGAAACGCTGGGAGTCAGCAGGGACGCGACGCTGGAGGAGATTAAGCGCGCCTACCGACGGCTCGCCCGCCAGTACCACCCCGACGTGAACCCCGGCGACAAGCAGGCCGAGGAGAAGTTCAAAGCGATTAACGAAGCGTACGAGGTGCTGAGCGACCCGGAAAAACGCCGGGCGTACGACCTGTTCGGGCGCGCCGGCGTCAGGGGTGGTACCACTGAACCCGACTTTGGTTTCGGTGATTTCGGCAACATCGGCGACCTGTTCGACCTGTTCTTCGGCACGGGTGGGGCACGCACCGAGACGCCGCGCGCGCAACGCGGCAACGATTTGCGCGTGGATGTGGAAGTTACCCTGGAAGAGGTGGCTTCTGGCGCGCCCAAGACCATCCAGTATGCTCGCTTCCAGACCTGTACACGCTGCGAGGGCAGCGGCGCGGAGCCCGGCGAAACGCCCACTACCTGCGCGACGTGCCGGGGGAGCGGGCGCGTACGTCATACGCAGCATACCCTGCTGGGAACCATCTCCACCGTGGTAACCTGCCCGAACTGCCATGGCGAAGGGAAGGTGATTTCGCGTCCGTGCACCCAGTGTCGTGGCGAGGGGCGCGTACGCAATGTGGTGGAGCGCACCATCCGGGTGCCCCTCGGTGTGGAAGACGGTACCGCGGTGCAGTTCCTCGGCGAGGGCGACTCCGGCAGACGCGGCGGCGATAACGGCGACCTCTACGTGGTGTTCCACGTGCGCCCGCATGAACGCTTCGAGCGGGAAGGTTCCAACCTGCACACCAAACTGACCATCTCCTTTGCGCAGGCTGCGCTGGGTGCGACGGTGAAAGTGCGCGGACTGGACGAAGATATCGAACTGGAAATCCCGCCGGGCACCCAGCCGGGCAGTGTGTTCCGCCTGTCAGGCAAGGGGCTGCCAAACCGCCGACAGGGACGGGGCGACCTGCTGGTACATGTGAATATCCACGTCCCCACTCACCTGAACGAGGTACAGCGCGGGCTTCTGCGTCAGTTCGCTGCCGCCTGCGGCGAGCGCTTTACCGACGTGCCCGAAGAAGAGAAGAGCTTCTTCGAGAAGTTCATCAGCGGACTGAAGGGCGAGAAAGGCTAACGTCCCTTATCCTCCGCATGGCGTAATGCCTGCTCCATGTCTGCTATCAGCCTCTCCGGTGGTTCCAGCCCGATGTGTACCCGCAAGCCCCACCGCTGTTCCCCGTCGTAGTCCTCGATGAGCATTGGCAGGGCAAGGCTTTCGTATCCACCCCAGCTCACGCCGATATGGAACATCCGCAGTGCATCCACCACGCCCACCGCCGCCTCGCGCCAGTTCTGCTTCAGCGTGAACGAAAACAGTCCACTGAAACCGCTCATCTGGCGTCGTGCCAGGTCGTGTTGCGGGTGAGACGGCAGCCCCGGGTACAGTACGCGATGCACTGCCGAGTGCTGCTCCAGCCATTGCGCTACTTTCAGAGCGTTCTGCTGGTGCTGGTGCAGGCGCGTGGGCAGTGTGCGCAGCCCGCGCAGGATAAGCCACCCGGCAAAGGGGTCCAGAATACCGCCAACCAGCGTCATCTCGCGGTGAATCGCCTCGATGTGCTGGCGTGAGGTACACACCACCCCTGCAATCACATCGCTGTGTCCGCCCAGATACTTGCTTGCCGAATGCACCACGATATCCACCCCCAGCTGCATCGGTCGCTGGAAGATAGGCGTTGCCCACGTGTTGTCGATAATCGTGGTAATGCCATGCGACCGGGCGAGTGAACAGACCTCTTCCAGCGGTTGCAGCCACAGGTTGATGCTGGTGGGGCTTTCCAGGTAAAACACGCGCGTATTGGGGCGAAGCGCCTGCTCGAAATCCTCCACCCGGTCGCCGCGTACGAAGGTCACCTCCACCCCGAACCGGCTCAGGTAATCCTGGAGCAGGGCACGGGCAGGATAGTAGGCGTGCTTGACGCACACCACATGGTCGCCACTGCGCAGCTGGGACATCAGCGCCGCACTGATAGCCGCCATACCGGACGCAAAGCACCGTGCGTCCTCTGCCCCCTCTAGTGCGGCGAGCTTGGCGTTCAGGATGTCGGTGGTCGGGTTGGACTCGCGGGTGTAAATGTAGCGGCCCGCCCTGCGCGAGCGCGCTTCCACGCTGGGAGCGGTGAACAGGCTGTTCTGAAAGATGGGCGGCACCACCGAGCCCAGATAGCGTTCAGGCTCCTCCCCCCAGCGAGTGCATATCTCCTCAAAACTCAGCGGTTCTCTTTCCTCGTCCACTACAGGCTTGCCTCGTCATCCGATTTCTCCTCGCCTGTTATGATACACCGCTGACGGAGAGAATGCCTGCCCGCCTTTTGCAGAAGATATTCTCTCCCACTAAATGGGCGGCGCGCCGGGCGGCAATTCAAGCCCCTCGACCTCTAGCATGAGGGGGCTGCTTTGAGCGCGTATGCCGAAGATGTCCTCCGCTTCCACCGTGAGCTGATACCTCTGCACATTCGTACCGATGTTCGGCGATAGATTGAGGGTTGCTCGAAAGATATCCTGTCCCTCACTGTCCATCGCTACTGACGAGCGAGCGCCATCCGGTGCGACCACCAGCAACGTGACAGCGCGCACACCGTTATCATCGCGCACCTGCACGCTGACCTTTACCTGCCCTCCCGTGAAGCGCAAGCGCGTCGGCTCCAACTGCAGATTGCTAATGGACGGCGGGGTCATGGGTTGTGCTCCCGACAGGAACATCCCGCCACACCCAGTCAAGCCGGCAGCGGTCGCCAGCACCATCAGTAAGCCCAGCAGACGTTTTCGCATTGCGCTCCTCCCTAAGGCAGTATCAGGTCGCACTCCACATTCGCCTTAATCCAGTAGCCTTTCCACGGCTCCAGCTGATTACCGATGCCGGGAATGAGGCTGGCGTCGTAAATCAGCACGTAGTTGCCGCGGTTGGGGTCGGCAGGGTCCTGTTGCCAGCCCCATGCATAGTCCTCAATCCAGCCAGCCTGCTGCGCCTGCGCCAGTGACAGCACCTGATTGTTTGCCCGCACCTGAATCCGCTGCACGTCCCAGACGACGGGCGACTCTGTGGTGATTCCGAATAGATTCCAACCAGGCTGCAGGTGCACCATGCGCGAAGCCCTTACTCCCGCCAGCAGCCTCTGCGCCGGCGCAGGCAGTCGCACCCAGTACGCCTTGCCGGCTTCCAGTGCGGTGATATCGTTACCGACGCGGTACGTACCTGCTACCGGGTCCCACCAGGCAATGCGCAGTTGAGTCGGGTCAATGCCCAGCACAGCTGCCGGATTAGCCTCCAAAGGCAACATCGGCACCGAGATGAGCGACAAGCCAGCGGGAAATTCATTCGTTAGCCGCAGCGGAGCCACGTCCACGCTCTGTAACAGTGTGTTATCGTACTCGTTCATCTCCTCGATGGTGTTATCTGGATCGACGACGACAGTGATGTCGCGCGTGAGCAATCCGCGGTGGGCATCCCACAGTAGGGAGACCGTCTGTTGCTGTCTGGGTGACAGCGCAGCGACGGTAACATCCCCGATGTTCTGAGAGCCATACATCAGGCGCACTACAATGTTCTCCGCAGGCTCTTCGCCGCCATTGCGTACCACTACGCTCAGGCGGGTCCTGCCCTCTTCCTCTGCGGCACTGAGCTGCATCGGCATCAGGTTGGGCAAGCCAATTGCATTGACCTGTGCGGCATCCAGTTTCACCAATTCCGTGCCCGCATCCGCTACTATTTGGAAGGTGTGTACCCCTTTGGCGGTATAGACGCGGTTATCGCCCGTACCGTCCCAGGTGATACTCTGCGCACCGCTCTTCGTGCCCAGACGGAATTGTCGCACCACCGCGCCCTCATCCGTGGTATCGGCGGCTCGGAATACCCGCACCACCACATCCGCAGGCTGAGAGAGGTTAAATCGCAGGGTTGTCGCTTCCCGACCAATCTTGAAGCTCTCCTGCGACAACGACACGCCCGTGATGGTCAACGCGCCTTCCACCAGCCGCACCGTTTTTTCGGCGATCTGTTCCGTTTGCGTTCCATCAGCGGGGATGCGCACGCGCACCACATAGCGACCCGCCGACAACGGCTGCTGAGCATCGTCTTTGCCATCCCACATGAATTCATGCGCCTGTGCGCTCAGCGGAGCCAGTGCGTGCAAAGTGCGCACCACCTGACCGTTACTGTTCAGCACCACCACTTCCACCGGCGCCTCACCGGTCAGACGGAAGCGCACGCGAACCGCGTCGTCCAGATTATCCCCATTCGGGCTGAAGGGGTCAGGGGCGACTGTCAGTTCCTTCACCTCTGCCGGTGCATCCGGGTTCACGACGAAGGTCCACTCCGCACTGCCCACATTGCCTGAAAGGTCAGAGGCGGAGACCTGCACTCGATGCTCACCCGTCGCCAGAGAGGTGGCTGGCTGATAGCGCAGGATCGCGGTTTGCATGTCGTATACTGCCTGCACCTCGCCGCCGTCGATGGTCATCCTCACACTGGCAGGAGCGATGCCGCCGCTATCCAGCACCTGCGCCGCAACCAACGGCTGAGCCGAGCGAACCGTCTCGCCTGCCGCCGGTGAAAGCGCGATTATCTGTGGCGCGATGGTATCCACGCTGGAGAGCGGGATCCATCCTGAGGACGCCAGTGTATCGCTCTGCAGGTTGACCGTCATGATGCCTGTGGAACCACGCGCGGGCACAGGATGCACAACAACAGTGAAGGTGAACTCTTGCCCTGGAGCCAGAGCTGGGACCGTCGATGCCCCTGCAGACAAGATATCAAACGCTCCGGAGACCTGTACCTGCACATTCACAGGCGAAGATGCCGCTCTACCCTCGTTACGTACCAGCACCTGCACCTGTTGCGTGCCGTCAGACTGTGGTGTAGCTGTTCCGGTGACGTAAAGCACAGCCGGTAACTGCACACCCAATGTTTGAACCCGCTGCAATGCCTGCTCCAGCTCCGTCTCCGAGCCGGCGGTCAGGGCTATCGTCTCTTCCAGAAGGTTGTTATAGGTCTGTACGGCGTTCGCCGCCTCGGTGGGGTCGGAAGACTCCACAAAGCCCGCGGCTGCTGCAAGTAGTTGCATTCGCCGTGCGCTTCCCCGATCCACAGTGTCCGCTACTGCTCCTGCCTGCGCGGCGAAATTGGAGTCCTTCGCTGAGCCTTCCAGCCAGGTTTCGTTCAGCACCTGCTCGCGTGCGCGGATCCGCTCGTTCACCGTGTTGGCAGCCGCCACTAAATCGGTGACCGCCTGCTGAAGATGAAGCGGTGTCACCTGCTCGCTGCTTAAGAGGGTCGCGAGGCGCCGGGCTGCTGCCTCAAACTGCGCTGACTGGCGTGTGCGCCCACCGTAGACACCACGTCCACCAGTGCCCGTCAGCCAGCTGTTTAGCTCATTCAACAGGTTCCGCCCCACGAAGTACTGCAGGGGAGCGGGTTCAGGTTCCCCAAACAAGGCGTAGTTCCAGATTAGCAGATGCGCGCCTTCTGCTCGCGCCCAGACAAGCTGCGTAGTGGCTGCCTGCGCCACCTTACCAATCGGCAGCAGCCCGTCCCCTATCGAGCCGATGAAGTTCAGCACATGTGCCCACCACGGCGTGTTGCCCAGGATGACGTCCCGTGAACTACGTAACGTATCGTTCAACCATCCGGCAAGCAGACCGAAAGGCTGTCCCATTGCCTGACGCCATTGCCGGTCATTCTGGATGGTATCCCGCACCTCTATGATGCGGCTTCGCTGCATGGCATCGTCTCCGGATAGCCTGTTGCCGCTGCGGATAGTCTGATCCAGCGCCCGTAGTTGGTTTCTGGTAATTGCCTTGTTCACCGTCCACGAGCTTTCAACAAAGGGCCAGACGGCAGCGGAAACAACGCTATCGTAAATCGTGGTGATGGAAACCTGGAAGTTCGATTGTAACGCCGTCTGAATAGCCCCGTCAATGGCGCTAAAAACGCCGTCTATGACCCGGTCCGCCAATTCGTTGCCGGTTTTCAAAGTGCCCTCTGCTGTCTGCGGCGGACCAAACCGCTGCGCCATTTTGCGGATCAGCCCGGTAACTTCCCCGCGCACGGTGGAAACCAGAGCCTCCAGCGATGCCTGTATGCGCGTGCGCTCCCGCAGTAGTCCCTTTCCAAAGGTTTCCACGATTAGGTCCCGCTTGGGGTCCTTGGGATCAATCATTGTTTTGAGTGTGAGCTTTGCCGTCTCGATATTGCTGTCACTCATGCCCGCCTTGAGAATGTCAGCAATCTCCTCGCGCAGTCCGGGGTTTCTGGCGAACACATCTGCGATTTCGGTACTACCCTGAACAACTTCGTCTAACGCGCCAGTTGCCAGTTTGGAGTTTAACTTCCATCCTTTCACCACCGTGAAGGATTCGGTTGCTTTCTCAAACAGCTTCAGCTCGCTGGCAAAGAACAAGAGGATATCGATTGCCGCCTTGATATGCTCTTCGCCGTACTGCTTCTTGGCATCGTAGAACTCTTTCAGGGCAGGCATCGCTGCTTCCAGACGCGCGGCTGCGCTGAGCAGACTTCGCAGTTTCTGCTGGTCCTCGCTGCTTTGCTGTGCCCACTCCATGAGGTAGTCGGTAAGCGGAAAATCCGAAAAGCCCCTTTCTGGTGAAAACCCCATTCGGAACTTCTCTTCCATGGGGGCGACGGTAGCGAACAGCTGACGGACAGTCTCGTCGAACTGCATGAACTGGTCGTTCAGATCGTTCACTGGTTCGGGCGGTGAGAGAATATCCAGCCGGAACAACCCTTGCGCGTCGGCATGCGTTCGCGGGTCCGTATCGTTGTCCTGAAGCACCGCGCGCACGTTCACATCCGCAATGGGGGCGGGGACTGTGTTGAATTGTCGTTCTTTCACGCTACCCCGTACGGCTGCCGGAACCTGCGCGACGGGTCCGTTGCCCACAGGAAGCAAGGCACTGACATCCACAAAACCAATCTTGCTGTAACGCAGGAAGGCGTTCTTGTATACGAGGAAGCGTCTGGTTTCGGTAAACTGCGGTATCTCCTCATCAGTCGCGGTCACTTCCACCCTCATGAATGGGTCATCAAAGTTCTGTGGCGGGTTATAGTAGATCGCCAGAGGCAGCTCCTGAGCCTGCTCGCCTAGGTTGCCGGCGCTTACCTCGATACGGAATCGTCGCCCACGTACGATGGTGCCTGTCTCCACCGCAGGCAAGCCGGTTTGCTGGCGAAGGCGAACCTGCAGTTCCTTGCCGAGTGCCGCGCCAACCACGCCGGTGAAGTCCGAACGTCCAATCATGCTTTCGGGTATCGCATAAACGTGCAGACGCAGGTCTTCAGGCAGTAGTTTGAAGTCACGCACCTCGGTGTCAGTTCCCCGGCTGTCCACGGTGAAAGAGTAGTTGCCATTGCCATCGGTGCGAATGGTGCCTCCGTTTTCAATGACAATGCTTGCATTGCGCAAAGGCTTAAGCTGCAAGGTCTGGTCATCCTGTAACTGCCAGGCCGTCACCGTTCCGCGCAGCTCCTTCAACCCCTGACGCAGCTCCACTTCCATATCTCCCTCTGGTTCTATTTGCCGGTAGTTTTGCGCCTCTACGTGATAGCGCAGTGTGGTAACCGCCAGGGCGTGGAAGCCTTTGCTCGCTGTTTGCAGGAACGGGTCCGCGCTGGTACCGGGGGCTGTCAATACCGACTCGTAGCGCGCCTCCACTGTCGCCTCCAGCTCGCCGGGCTCCTCTATCAGCAGCACGAAGACAAACTGTCCGTTTTGCCCCACCCGGCGCCAGTCCTCGCTGTACCGTACAGTGGGTGAGAAAGTGCTTGGTAGCAGTTTCCGCAGGCTACCAGTGAGCCTCACGATCGCGTTACTCACCGGTTCCTGCCGCTCTGCATCCAGCACGACGCCCTTGATCATCACCGTTGCTGTACCCTTAAAGGGAACCCGGATGGGTTCGACAAACTGTCCCGTTTCGGTCATTGGCGGGTTGGTGAAACGGATGATAAGAGGTGCGGTTTTCACATGCAGGTTGCGTGAAGCAGTAACTGGTCCTTCGCAACCAATAGCTGTCACGGTGGCGCGAATGACCCCCAAGAGGTCGCCTTCTGGGGTCGTAGTGGCGGTGCGGGGGGTATTACTCAGCCTGACGCCCCCCACAAACACGCCGGTGCTTCCCAGCGGCTTCAGTACTACGGTGGGGTCGCCGTTGTCAAAATCGACCTTCACCAGCGCCTCGCTGAGATTGCCGCTACCGCTTATCTGCACACGGATGTTGCCGCTCCAGGGGATGTTGAAAGGCTCCTGCACCGGCTCGAAACCCATGCCGGACACGTTCAGCAGTTCCACGCTGCCGATGCTCAAGTTTCGCGGCACTTGCTGGTACAGCTCCTGCAGTCGCGCCTCCGCGATAGCGAGAGCCTCCTCTGCGCTGCGTGCACATACGGTCACAATCACATCGCGCATGCACAACTTCAATTTGATATTGGAAATGTTGGAGAAATGCCCATCATTGAAGTTGCTCTTGCGGATGCGGATCTCCCCGCCGGGCGGAGAATCGATAGTGATCCAGATTTCCGGTTGATTCGCACAGTGGGTGGACACCAAGCGACGGACGAGCACCCGGGGACCGAGGTTTACCTCGTACAGGTCCCTGTTTTCCTCCGGCGGACAGTCGGTGTTCACCACGATATGCAGCGGCGGCTGATTACCCTCCCAGATGCGCAGGTTACCCTGTGCCCGGGAGGATGCCCGGATAACCGCCACCTCCTCGGGAGTTAAACGGCGCGCAGTGCCAGGGGGAACTCGGGCAGAGCGAGCAACCATCGGAAATACCCTTGTTGGGACGTTGAACACCCGTATCCCCAGTGGCACCTGGTTCTGCAACGCTCCAATCTCCACACCATTCATGTAGATGTACAGGTCGAACGGAACCACGTTGGAGCCGGGCGGCACCTGGTTTTCGAATTCCAGCATCGCTGCTGTAATGTTCTCGAACTGCATCCCTCCCACGCCCTGCGCCGAATAGAGCGGGAACACCTTGAACACAATCTCCTGCCCGGGCGCTAGCAGAGCGTGACTGATTTGCGGCTCAATACCTACCTGTCCGCTTACGGCACTGTCCGGAGCGACGTTGACATCAGTAGCCGGGTCCGAGCCGATGTTGCGGATACGGTAGGTTTGCACACGCGTGACGGGGTCTTCGTTCATCAGGTCAACTGCCAGCTGCGCCTGCGAAGGACGCACACGTACGCTGGCTTCCGCCTCGTCCTGCATCTGCTCTGTTCCCCCGACCGTCCGCGCGACAAATCGCCACGTGTATGTGCTGCTCCGGGCGTCCTGGAAATGGCAGGCGAAGGTCAGGTGCGCCACGCTGTTTGGCTGGATGATAATGGGTTCATCAAAGCTTCCTTCGCCGATGAAGCCGGCGGGAGCATCGGGGTAGCTGTTCAGCACACTTACTTGCACCTGATGGGGGCGGCTATCGTTGTTACGTATGGACACAACGAACCGCTGGTCATAATCTTTACGTGCTTCGAACTGCATCCGCGCCTCGGAGAACGCGATTCCCTTGGTGACCGTGATGGTGCGTTCTTCACTTTGGGAAGTGCCGTAGGCGTTGGTACTCCGAGCCACAAACACGTAGCGAGCATTGCGCCGCAAGTTGCGGATGGTGACGCTGTGCTGGGTACCGGGCTCGCCCATCGCGGTACTCCATTCGGCATCCGCGGTGCTCTTGTACAGCACTTCCGTGCTCGCCGCTACATGGGTATCCCAGCGAACCGTCAGGTCCGTTGTACCGACGGTCGCTCCGTTCGGCGGCGTCAGAACGCTAATAATCGGCTCGGCGATGATTCGCAGAGTGCGCTGCTGGGACACCTGCAGACCGTATGCACTGGCGGTAGCAATAATCGCAAACACCACATCGCGGCTGGTAACGTTGGGGGGCACCTGAATGCGCAGCCTCTGACGCACCTGGTCACCTGGGATCAGCCGCAGGCTCAGCGCGTTCAGGTCGCCCCAGCCTTCGGGAAGCCCTGTAACCTCCAGCACCGGCATGAGCTCCACCTGCCCATTGTTAGCCAGTACGATGTCGATATCCACCGTCTGCCCTGGTGCAATGGGCACAGGTGGCTCAGTCACCTGCGCCAATTCCAGCGCTGGTCGCGGTGCGACATTCAAGGCCAGCAACCGCGCGAGGGAGTTATTGTCCTCATTGCTCTCCGGCACTACGTTATCGGGGTCAATGACGGCGGTCAAGGGGTGGTTGTTTCCCTGCAATGCAGGCCAGTCCACCAGGAGCGTTCTGCTCTCTCCGGGTGGAGGCACGGCGATGGAGTATGTGCGCAGGAAGCCGCTTCCGATGCTGACACGTACCGGCACGTTGCCTGCATAAGCTCCACCGTTGTTTTGTATCTGGAGCTGGAGCCGTACGGTGTCGCCCTGCCGCAATCCTTCGGTCGGTGCATACTGCAGTTCTCCAAACACTAAATCCGAGGCGTCGACGGGATAATTCACCACATGATTGAGCACATTATTGTTATCATCGGTCTCAGCGACCAGGTTGCTCGGGTCTACTTCTGCACGAATAGCGCGGCTGTCACCTGGCGTCACCGGCCAGCGCAGACTCACTTGCGTCGTTCCACCTTCAGGGATATTCACGTTCGCTTCCACTGGGGCCAGCCGGTTACCATCCACTTCAGCTGCCACTTGTAGCCTACCTACGTATGCCCCGGAGCTGCGCACAGTGACCACCACATTGGCTGTATCGCCTGCCACTTTGCCCACCGGCTGGATGTCAATAGCGGCTACAGTGAAGTCCACCGGCTCCACACGCATCGCAAACTGCTGCTCGGAGGCATTGTTCGCCTCGTCGCTTTCGGAAACCACGTTTTCGGGGTCCACCACTATCCGCATCACCGGATTGTCCAGAGGACGGTCGATGTTCCAGGTGATAGACACCTCGGTAGTAATCCCGGAATCAAGCCCTCCGACCAACGCTTGTGCCACACTCTGCCCATCGACGTAGAGGCGTACCGGAATGCCCTGCGGATAGCCAATGGGCAGGCGGAAATTTCCCCCGTCGTTGCGGATTTGCACATTGAACCGCACGAGGCTGCCGAAGCGCAGGTCCCCCGGTATCTGCGCTGAGATCTGCGAGAGCACAAAATCGGGCGGAGGAACCGTCGGCAGGTCGGTTTCTACGGCGTTGTTGTCCGGCTGAGCGTCTTCAATCTCATCTGGTGGTACCCGTACGCGTAGGCGAGTGGCTCCCATGGGGCGGTTGCTGGAGATGTTGACGCGCTGGTCCAGCCCAGCCGCAAGTGTGGCGATACTGGAGGAGGCGGTCGCAAGCACCTGCGCATCCGCGCCCAGATACTCCAGAATCAACCGGACACCACCTGCCATTTGTCCGCCTAGATTGCGCACCCGCACCGTCGTCACGAACCCCTGTCCGACTTGAGGATTGGTCGGCAGAAGCTCGATGTCAGAAACCGCTACATCGGGCGCGGGCACATCCGGCAGGGTGACCTCCTGCACGTTGTTGGCGAGGTTCGCCTCTCCCAATGTACGGTCGGGGTCCACCATCGCCTGCAGGCGATGCTGCCCAGCCCGTGCGGTGTAGTCGACGCGCACAATCTGGCTGGAGCCGGGCGGTAGCGGCGGTACCAGATTCACCGTCTGCAGAGGAGTATCGTCAATCCGGAACTGCACTGGCACGGCGGCATTGATGCGCCCCTGTCCCGCGTTACGTACCTCT
>JAPWUZ010000014.1 GCA_028275265.1 Armatimonadota bacterium
CGGAAAGTATCTGCCACAAACTGAGATAACTCGTCGTGCCCCAGCATTCCCGCATAGGCGCACCGTGCGCCCAACCGCGCGGCAGCAACGAGAGCAGTTCCGGTTAGCCCTCCCGCCTGCCTCTCACAGTGCAGCACAGGCGTCTTAGTATCGGGCGGCGGATAGTGCTCGACGTACAGCAACTCATCCACCGCCAGCACGCCCAGACCCAGCACATCGAAGGGTCGCTCCTCTGCACACATCCGAACAGCCTCCCATACTGTTTTGCGCCGAATGCGGGTGGCACTCCTGCCGCAGGCGGCAGCTCTGCAGGATGACAACCGTATTTAGCGAACGTGATAGAAGCCATTTTGCGGAGTGAAGAACATGGATACTCGCATTGCCAAACGTGCAAGCACCTTCTTTTCTTTCGGGAAAGGCAAAGCAGTTTGGGCTGCCCAACCCCAAAGCCAGCTTTGCCGACATCCACCGCAACATCGAGCAGGGATTACTGTTAGACCCCCTGCGCAACGAACACAAGATTACCAGCAACTTTCCCCGCACGCCCTTCGCCAAGATGGTGCTGCTGGCGGTGCAGAGCTATGAGCAAAACGCGGCGACCGTCCAGCAGATGTTAGATGAGACCCTGCAGAAGGCGACCGCTGTCGACGGCGTGACCGGCGAGAAAGGTCTGGCGAACTATTCCGCTTCCGCCGTGCGTGCCATTGCCCACATTGTGGGGCTGCTCGACCGAGTTTCCCCCAACCTGCTGCCGCGCGCAGTGGAGCGGTTCCGCCTGCGCGACACGTTCCGATTTCATCTGGACACATGGATTTTGGGGCGCTATTATCCGATCATCGGTGATACGGGCATCATCGGACAGCAGATAACTCAGTACTGCGGCGTTGATTTCCTGCGTCTGCCTGCCCTCGGAACCGGCATCTTCGATCCGCGTCCTCTCTTCACCTCGTCCATGTTCACCTTCTTTTGGAGACTATATGAGCATACCGGCGATGTGGATTTTGTTCGCGTGCTATATCAAGCGAACGCGAACTCGGTAGAAGGCTTGCCCCATGACCTGCTGGCGGATAACCCGGCGCGGTTCCAGCAGCGAGTGAAGCGGGTCATCGCTCAACACGGCGCGACGTTCTCACAAAGTAGCGTCAACAAGAGCCAGTGGCATCTGGCGATTCTGCGTTCGGGGCGAGGGGAGCATGAGCGCGCCGTATGGATTGACTACGATTCAGGCGGAGGCCACGGGCATCACGACGCGCTGAATGTGGGGATGTTCGCGTTCGGGCTCGACCTGATGGTCGACTTCGGCTATCCGCCGGTACAGTACGGTGGGTGGGAATCGGAAAAGGTCCGGTGGTACTACTCCACCGCCGCGCACAATACGGTGGTTGTGGATGGTCGCAATCAGAGAGGGGAGGCGGGGCGGCACACCTTATGGGCCACCGTGAAGGGTGTGCAGGCGATACGGGTGTCCGCCCCCGCTGTTTACGGCATCCCCCAATTCGAGCGGACGCTGGTGATGGTGGACGTATCCGACAAAGACTTCTATGTGCTGGACATCTTCCGCGTGGTCGGCGGCAGCACGCACGACAGGTTCATGCACAGCACCTTTGGCAGTGGAGGTAGCCCTCCGCGGCGGCGAGAAGCACCTGCTGGTGGCGATGGACGTGGAGGACCCCTTGCGCCGTCCGCCCAGTTTCCGCAAGCGCCGCCGCGTGAAGGTGCCCGAGTGGGGCGATTTGCCTTCGGTACAGCTGCTGGTGCTGCAGACGAGAGGGGAAGGACGGATGAGGAACATGCCGCTGATGGTGCCGCATGGATGAGGTGTTGACAAGATGTCGGTCGCGTGATACGATTCCACATGGATAGCACCTGTTACCGATACTCTTTTCTCTGCCCGTAAGCCATGAGCGAACGAGAGGAGGGGAACGCCATGAAAATGCTCATGATTGTGTGTGAGACGGGCATTGACTATCGTGTGGTCAAGGTGCTCGACGAGGTGCATGTTCCGGGCTACACGCGCTACTCTGGGGTATCCGGCGTCGGAGAAACGGGGCGACGGCTCGGCTCGCCCATCATGCCCGGACAAAACACCGTCTTTCTCAGCGTAATGTCCGACGAAATGGCGCAACAGGTCGCCGAGAAGCTGAAACAGCTGGTGGACAGCTTCGAAGAGCGACGCAAACCCGCGCTCCGCGTGTTCGCGATGCCTGCAGAAATCCTGCTGTAGGATGTTGCTGAGACCGCCTGGCGGCTCTTCCCGCGCAGGAAGAGCCGCTTTTTGCATGGAATGGATACATAAAGGAGGCGCAAGATGAAGGTCATTCCGTCATCACAAATAGATTTTCAGCCGGTCACTGCCGAGGGTGCACAGGGGACATGTATCAAAGAGCTCATCACCGACCGCGACGGCGCGCCTACCTTTGCCATGCGCCTATTCGAAATCGCTCCGGGGGGAAACACCCCCTTCCATGAACACCCTTGGGAGCACGAAGTCTTCATCCTCAGCGGAAAAGGAGAACTGCGCGGACGCGACGGGGCGGTATATCCCCTCCAGGAAGGGGACGCCGTGCTGGTGCTTCCGAACGAAGCGCATACCTTTGTCAACACGGGGCAGCAACCGTTGCGGCTGCTGTGCATGATCCCCGTTCAACAACCCTGCTGCCGGTAGCAAAGGAGGTCAGAGATGGCACAAGAGGTTTCGCTTGCAGTAAAACTGGGCTATAAGCCCACCGACAGGATACTCATCGTCAACGCCGACGATGTGGGCATGAGCTATGCGGCGAATCAGGCGACCATTCAGGGCATGGAGAAGGGGCTCATAACTGCCGGTTCCATCATGGTTCCGTGCCCCTGGTTCCTGCAGATTGCCGAGTATGCCCGCACCCACCCGAAGGCGGATTTCGGCATCCACCTCACGCACACCAGCGAGTGGAAGTACTACCGCTGGGGACCCGTCGGCGACCGCTGCAAACTCAAAGGGTTGATAGACCCGCAGGGCTATATGTGGAGCGACGTGCCGGAGGTGTACCAGCACGCGACCCCTGAGCAGGCGATGATCGAGGCGCGCGCACAAATCCAGATGGCTCTCGACAACGGTATCGACATCACCCATCTCGACTCGCACATGGGCACCCTGCAGTACAGCGACAAGTACTTCTATGAAGTGTACGTGCCTCTGGCGAAGGAGTTCAACCTGCCCGTGCGCATGGGCTCGCAGGAGCTGCTGGCGCAGTTCGGCTACCCCGACATGCGACAGAAAGTGCTGGAGCAGGGCATCCTGTTCCCGGACTATCTGATTCACGGCGGGCGCAAGCCGGGCGAAAGCGTTTCCCAGTACTGGAAGCGCATGTTGCGGGAACTCAAGCCGGGTGTGACCGAGCTGTACATCCACCCAGCCCTGCCCACCGAGGAGATGCAGCACATCGCGGGCTCATGGAAAGACCGCGCGGAGGAGTTTCGGCTGTTCACCACCGACGCCGAAATCCGTCGCATCCTGAAGGAGCAGGACGTCAAGCTCATCGGCTGGCGCGTCATCCGCGACCTGCAGCGGAAGGGACGTCGCTAAAGCGTGGGAGCAGACCTCGCGTCTGCTCCCTATGACGACGAGCGACGGCGACGCAGCATTTTGAGGGCGTAGTCCATTTCCTCTGCCCGCAGCAGTCGGGCTGTGAGCAGATACACCCCTCCGCCGACGGCGGTTACCGCTGTTATCGCCAGCAGCGACACCAGCTTCGGGTGCAATCCCCTGCCGGCAAGCCATGCTACCAGCAGGCTCCGTATCGGACAGGCAACGACTGCCAGAAGCGCAGAGGCAAGCATCATCTTGAGGAAGGGCACCCACAGCTGCACTATCGGTATCTGCACCTTCTTCCGCAGCGCATACAGCATCCAGAGAACATGCAATATGGCGGCGATAGACCCCGCCAGTGCCAGCCCTTTGTGCGCCAGCGGACCTATCAACCACCAGTTCAGCGGCACGAACACCAGCGTGGTTAACGTGCCAATCACCACCGGCGTCACCGTGTCCTGCACCGCGTAGAACGCGCGGTTGAGTATCGCCTGACTGGAGAAAGCGAACAAGCCGATGCAGTAGAACACCAGCGCCTCGGCGGTGATGCGCGTGTCGTACGGGGTGAACTTCTTGTATTGCAGCAGGATGGAGACGATGTCGGTAGAGAGCACCATCATGAGCACGGAGATGGGCACGGTGAGGAACCATAAAGCCCGTAAGCCCTGTAGCAACGTGCGGCGGAAATCTTCCATATCGCCCCGCGCCGCCTGCGCGCTGAGCGTGGGAAACACCGCGATGCTGATTGCCTGCGCAAAGATGCCCAGCGGAGCCTGCATCTGCTTGTTAGCATTATCCAGCGCAGACACCGCCCCCGGCGGCAATAGCGAGGCGAAGGCGCGGTTAATCAGCACAAACACCTGCGGCAACGACAGCCCCAGTATCACCGGCAGCACCAGTTTGCCCACCTTCACCACGCCGGGGTGCTTGAGGTCAAGGCTGAACGCATAACGCACCCCCACCCGACGCAGGAAAGCCATCTGCAGCAACAGGTTGCCCACAATCGCGCCTGCCAGCGCGCCCCAAGACAGCCCGGCAACCCCCAGGTGCCCTCCCAGCAACCAGCCTCCGGTGATAATGCCCAGGTTGTAGATGATAGGACCCAGTGCGGGAACCAGAAAGTGCCCACGCACATACAGCGTCGCCATCATCAGACCGCCCAGAAAGAAACAGATTTGCGCGGGCAGCACGATGCGCGTCAGCGCGGCGGTCATGTCCAGCTGCCAGGGCTGGAAGCCGGGCGCAATCAGCGGAACCAGCTGGCGGGCAAATATCTCGCCCACGAGCACAAAGCCCGTGACGACCAGAGTCATGAAGGTGGCTACCACCGAAAAGACCTTCCACGCCTCCTCTTCCTGACCGCGCGTGAGGTATTCGGTGAATACCGGCACGAAGGAGGAGGAAAGCGCGCCCCCAGCGATGAGGAAGAAGAGCAAATCGGGAATGGAGAACGCCGCCCGATACACGTCGGTATAGGCGTTCTGCCCGAACCAGGCGGCGATGGCGGTGTCACGCAGCTGCCCCAGCACGCGGCTGACGAAAATCGCCACCATCATTACCGCCGCCGCCCGCGCCACCTTGTGGGTCTCTTGAGCCATGCTGAGCGTTATTGTACTGTGCCTTCCCGCCGGTGTCAAATGCGTGCCGAGCCCCTGAGGAGTGCGGTCGCAATGTTGTCACGGCATACCGGAATGTGGTAGTATGGATACCAATCAGATAATCCGGACAATTACGTAAAACCCGAGGTTCGCCATGGCTCATCCCTCACCATCGGGTACCGACGGCGAGAAACAGTCTCAGAAAGTGCATCCCTTTTGGGGACTACTGGCTATCGCATCGGCAATAGCGGTCATCTTTGTGATAGCATACCCTTTCATTGCCAGTCGGCGCAGCCAGAATCTGCGGTTGCCTACAGCGGAAGAGACCGCCGTAAAGGTGGCAGATAGGATGGCGCCTTTATCCGGTGCGGAACGCGCCAAACTGGCTCGTGAGCTGTTTCGCAACCCCAACCCCCTCATGCGCCTCGCCGCAGTGGAAGCGATAGAGGACTGGAAGGTGCGGGAAGCATTTCCCCTCTTGGAGCACGCTCTGGAGGATAACTACTCGGCGGTACGTCGTCGCGCGATGGAGTCCCTGTGGCGGATGGACAGGGAGAGGGGAATACGCCTGCTGCTGGCAGGTCTGCAGGACGACGATGTGGATATTCGCCGCGGCGCCATCAGCCAGCTGCGCTTCGCGAATGATAAGCGGGTCATCCCTGCGGTGATTCCCTTGCTGGACGATGAGGACGACACCGTGCGCTTCTTCGCACTGGGCGTGCTACGCAAGTTGACCGGATTGCCTTACTTCGCCAGGACCTCCGACCCACCTGCGAAGCGGCAGGCGGTCATTCTCCAGTGGAAGCAATGGTGGGCAAAGGAGCAGGCGCGCTGGGAGAAAGAAAAACGGTGGGCAACCACACCGCCCGTCTCGCCGACCCGTAGCGATCCCGCCGCCGATTTCGCGTTGACCACCATCGACGGCTCCCGAATACGCCTCACGGACTATCGGGGAAAACTGCTGTTGCTCCATTTTTACGGCACGTGGTGTGCCCCTTGTGAGACCGAGATGCCGGAGCTGGTGCGCGTGCGGCAGGCGTTCTCCGAAAGCCAGCTGGCGATGGTGGGAATCGCCGTCAACGAAACACAGGGCGAACGTGCGGTGCGCGAGTGGGTCGAAAAGTTTAACATCACTTATCCGCAGGCACTGGCTACCTCTGAAGTTGTCTCCGGTTACTGGATACAGGGTGTGCCTGTTACCTACTTGATTGACGCGCAGGGGCGCATCCGTTATCGCTGGGACGGCGACCGCGACTTCGAAACTTTCCGCCGCGCAATAGTTCGTCTGCTGCAAAGCGAACCGTCCGACAGGCTATCTAACGCCACAAACTGACCAGCCAAACCAGCAGCGGAGCAACCACCAGCGCGGGCAAGAAGTTTGCCACTGGAATCTGGCGCAGGTTCAGCAGCCGAATGCCCAACCCCAGCATCATCAAGCCGCCGGTGGAAAACATGGTGTTCTTCATCGGCTCGGTGAGTACACTGCCCACCCAGCCTGCCCCCAGCGTCAATGCGCCCTGCACCACCAGCACCGTGCCTGCGGAAAACAGCACTCCCCAGCCCAGCGCGGCGGTGAAGAAGGCAGCCGAAACTCCATCCAGCAGGCTCTTCACCAGCAACAGGCTGTAGTCACCGCGCAAGCCATCCTGAATGCATCCCATGATGGTCATCGGGCCCACGCAGAACAGGATACTGGTGCTGACGAACGCCTGGCTGAAGGTGCTGCCTCCTTCGTTGCTGAAACGTCTCTGCAGCGAGTTACCCAGAGCGTCCAGCCTGCCTTCGATGTCCAGCCCCTCGCCAATCATCGCGCCGATGAGCAGGCTCGCCAGCGGCAGCAGGGGGTTCTTCTCGCTGAGGCTCATCTGCACGCCAATCATCAGCGTCATCAAGCCGATGATTTGCATGGTGGTCTCGCGCAGGCGGGGCTTGAGGAAACGTCGCGCCGTCAAGCCCACGCCCGTGCCGATAACCACCGCGGCGGTATTGATAAAGGTGCCAATCATCCTGCGCCTGCGCCCTGCTCCTGTTCCACCTCTTTGCGCAGCAGACGCTTCAGGATTTTGCCCGTGGCGGACTTGGGCAGCGATTCGCGGAATATCACGCGCCGGGGTACCTTGAAGTTCGCCAGCCGCTGGCGGCAGTAACGGATAATGTCCCGTTCGGTGGCTTCCGCACCGGGCTTGAGCACCACATAGGCCACCGGTTCCTCGCCGCGAAGTTCGTCGTATTCGCCCACCACCGCCGCCTCCGCGACCGCTGGGTGGGTGTGCAGCACTTCCTCGACCTCACGCGGGTAGACGTTCAGCCCGCCCACGATAATCATGTCCTTCTTGCGATCCACGATGTAAAAGTAGCCGTCCTCGTCCACCTTGCCGATGTCCCCAGTGTGATACCAGCCGCTGCGCATGGCTTCGGCGGTGGCTTCTGGTTGATTGTAATAGCCCAGCATCACGTTCTCCCCGCGCACCACAATCTCACCCAGCTCGCCTACCGGAACCTCGTTATCGTTGTCGTCGAAAATCTTCATCTCCACGCCCGGAATGGGCAAGCCGATGCTGCCGGGCTTGCGCACGCCCTTAATCGGATTCACCGCCGTCACCGGCGAGCATTCAGTCGGTCCGTCCCCTTCCACAATCACCACATTGAATCGCTTCTCGAACGCTTGCATCACCGCTACCGGCATCGGCGCGCCACCGGAGACACACACGCGCAATGAAGACAAGTCATACTCGCGCGGCAGCGGGAAGTGCAGGATGGCGGCAAACATCGTGGGCACCGCAGGGAAGATGGTGCAACGGTGCTTCTCGATGGCTTCCAGCGCGCCGTCTGGGCTGAACCGTTCCAGCAGGGTGCTGCTGCACCCGACATAAATACACAGGTGCATACACACCGTGCCCGCGAAGGCATGGAAGAGCGGCAGCACCGTCAGGAAGTTGTCCTGAGGAGACATTTCCAGCACCGGCACGCACGACTCGCAGTTGGCTATTAGGTTGCGGTGGCTGAGCATACATCCTTTGGGAAAGCCCGTCGTGCCGGAGGTGTAGAGGAACACGGCGGGATGCTCACGCGGGTTGAACTCCGGCGGAGTGGGTACGGGAGCCTGCTGCTGCCACAGCGCATCGAAGGGCAAAAAGTCGGGAGCCTCTCCTCCCACCATCAACATGTGCTGCAGAGAGGGCACCTGCGGCTTCACTGCACGCAGCACATCGGCTAAGAGCGGGATGGTCACCGCCGCCTTTACGCCCGCGTCGTTGTAAATATAACGCAGTTCATCGGGCTTGAGCAGGGGATTAGCGGGTACGGCGATTGCCCCCAGCGCCTGACAGGCGTAGTATGCCATGACAAACTGCGGCACGTTGGGCAACAGTATCGCCACGCGGTCGCCCTTCTCCACACCGAGCTCTTTGAACCCTTTAGCGACGCCGCTCACCGCGCCGAGCAGCTGCCCGTAAGAGATAGGCTTGTCACGGAAGATAAGTGCGGTCTGGTCCGGATTGCGCTGCGTGGTTTGTAAAAGCATTTCGAAAAGATTCATCGCCCTGTCACACCTCCTGTTGCTTGATTTCGAGCAATAAGACGCCTTTTCCTGCACGGCAGGAATCGCCAGCCAGAACGCGGAAGGCTACGGGTAGCAGGAGTATCGCAGACATGGTTCAGGGGGGTAGACACAGATGGCAACCGAACAGTGGGGTATCGGCATAGTCGGGCTTGGCGGCATCGCCAATACACACCTGACCGCCTACCGCAATCTGGGGCTGAAGGTGGTGGGCGGAGCGGACATTGACCCTGAGCGGGTGAAACTGATGCAGGCGAAGTGGGAACTGCCCATCGCGACCACCGACGTGGAGTCGCTGATTGCACACCCCGAAGTGAGGATTGTGGATGTGGCGGCGCCCCATTTTCTGCATGTGCGCGAGCCGATTTTCCGCTGGGCAGCGAAGTATGGCAAGGCGTTGTTTGTGCAGAAGCCGCTGGAGCAGTACTACGAGAACGCCCGCAAGCTGGTCGCCATTGCGGAGGAAGCGGGTATCCCGCTGATGGTGAACCAGAACTCGGTGTTCGTGCCCGGTTTTCAGGTAATGGAACGGTATCTGCGGGAAGGTGCCATCGGCACGCCGTATTACTGCCAGATTGAGAACCGCAACTGGTTTGACCTGAGCGGGCACGCCTTTTACGGCAAACAGGAGCGGTGGGTGCTGAGCGATATGGGTGTGCATCACCTCGCGCTGGTGGTGCACTGGTTTGGCAACTGGCGCAGTGCATACGCCATCATGGGGCGAGACCCATCGCAAACCGGAATTGTCGGCGATACGTGGAACGTGATGAACATCCGCTTCGAGAACGGGATGCAGGCGTGTATCATCAACAACTGGAGTTATCGCGGACACCTGCCTCGCCCGCACATGGTGGAGGAAGTGGTGATTCAGGGCGATAAAGGTGCGATTACCGGCACCAGCGAGGGGTTCGTCATTGTTACTGCTGAGCCGCCTGCGGAAATCCGCCCTCGCTTTCAGGGCAAGTGGTCTCCTGACGCCTTTGGCAACGCGATGCTGCACTACATCCGCTCTCTGGACGAGGGCAAGCCCTACCTGTGCAGCGGCAGGCATAACCTGCAGGTGGTCGCGCTGATTGAAGCCGGCTATCGTTCGGTGCAGGAAGGGCGCGAAATTACCCGTAAAGAGATAATGGGCGAAGACGCCTGAGAAACGAGAATGAGGTGGAGGAGAAGATGAGCAAACTGCGTGTTCTGGTATGGGATGAGAATCCGCCGCACGCGCCAAAAGCAGTGTATCCCAACAGCATCAACGGCGCGGTGGCAGAAGGGTTGCGAGAACTGGACAAAGAGGGTTTACTGGAGGTGCGCACTGCCAATCTGGATGAACCCGAACAGGGCTGCCCTGCCGACATGCTGGCGAACACCGACGTGCTGATGTGGTGGGGGCACGCCCGGCATGGCGAGGTGAAAGACGAGCTGGCAGCACGCATTGCGGAGCGCGTTCAGCAAGAGGGCATGGGCTTTGTCGCCCTCCACTCCGCGCACTATTCCAAGCCGTTCCGCGCGGTGCTGAACTGCACCGGTCACCTGAAGGGCGGCTGGCGCGAGAACGACCCGCCGGAAGACGAACACATCCGCGTGTGCGCTCCCTGGCACCCGATTGCGAAGGGTGTTGAGGACTTCGTGCTGAACGGCGAGGAGATGTACGGCGCGCCTTTTGATGTGCCGCCGCCACTGGTGGTGATACTGCAGTCCTACTTCCCGCTGGGCGGTGAGACTTTCCCCTCCGGCTTGTGCTGGACGGTGGGTAAAGGGATAGACCCGAACTTCACGTCGGGACCCGGCGGTGGTATCGGGCAGGGCGAAGGTATCGGGCGCGTCTTCTATTTCCGCCCCGGGCACGAGACCATGCCCACCTACTTCCACCCTGTCGTGCGCCGCATTCTCTATAACGCGGTACTCTGGGCGGGGAAGAAACTGTAAAACCGTTCCCCTTGCCCCGCAGGGCTTACTACACGACACTTTCTCTGACGGGAGGAAGGTCCAGTAAGTTGCGCCCCCCTCCTGACCTCCCCCGTGGACGGGGGAGGAACCCCTAACGCTCTCCCCGCCCGCGGGGAGGGCTGGGGTGGGGGCGAAAACCCGCAGAAAATGTCGTGTGGTGAGCCCCGCAGGGAAGCGGACCCATCGATTTAAATGACAGCAGGAACGGGATGCCTCCCGCTACTTCTCTTTCAGCACTATCACCGTTAGCGAGTGTTTGGGGAAGGTATACCGGAACTGCGGAGCGACCCCTCTCAGCGTGCTTTCCACCGGCGCAACGCGCTTGGGGTTATCCAGCGAGTTCTCGTCATCCAGACTGTCGCTGGTTAGCTGGATGACCTTCCCAGAAGGTTGTAATGAGCGTACACCCTGCAGGCGAATCTCAGACTCCACCGCCCTGTCGGAAACGTTCACCACTTTGAGGATAACCTCACGGGTTCGGCGGTTTCGACTCGCCACAGCATAGAGGACAGGCAGCGGTTTCTCCTCGAAATCGTGTATCAGCTTGCCGTCCAGATAGCATCGAATGCGTGTACCCTGCACCTCGATGCGGATATCGTACCATCGCCCGGTCTCAATGCTGCCGGGCACCTCGTTGCTCACGATACTTTTGCCTCCGGCAACACATTGCTCGACGGCGTGTTTGGAATTGCCCCATCCTCCGAGGTTCCACCAGTACCAGTTGTCATCGTCGCGCACGCGGAACATGATAAGGAAACCTTCCGCCCCGCCGAGCTTACGCGCGCGCAGGCTCAGGGTGTAGTCCCTCCAGTTGGGGTCACCCGCCACCGCGCGGCAATCGGTAGCCAATCCGTTCTGACGATAGGCACCGTCCACCACCTGCCAGTCGCCGCGCACCACGCGCCAGCCCGTCGCTCCCTGCGTGAAATCGGCGGCAAACAGGGTCTGTCCGTTGTGCGTCACTGTGACGTCTCGGTACTCCGCCTGCGTTGCCCATGTGCCCAGTCCGATCGCCCCGCGCGGTTCGGTGACCGCCGTTGCAGGTGCGTCTACCCGGAGAGGCAATACATGCGTGCCGCGATAGAGGCTGAACAGCTTCTGCACGTAGTAGGAAGGTGTGCCGTAGACGCGCGAGCTGTCGAAACCAATCAGGTCGGGGTTCCACTGGCGCGCGTTCACATGGACAAACAGCGGGGCGTAAGCCGCCATCACCACGATATCCGCGTTGCGCTCGATGCCGGTCATGAACGCGGCTTCACCAAGAGCCGCACGCAGGTTACCCGTTCCACAGCCCCGTGTAACCGCATACTCGCCCACGAAAATCTTCGGTCCCTTGCGGTCGTAACGGTCATAGCGGCTGGCTTGCGAGATGAACCAGTCCGCGCTGGAGTAGTAGTGCTCGTCCAGTACGTCCATGGGGCGGCTCCGCACCGCAGAGTTGGCAATAATCTGAATCTGCGGAAAGCGCGCCTTGACAGAGTCGTAGAAGCGGGCGTATCGCTCCTCGTACGCCGGTCCCCAGTTCTCGTTGCCCACCTCCACAAAGCGCAGCGGGAAGGGCTTGGGGTGCCCGTTCCTCGCCCGCAGCGCACCCCACTTGCTGCTGGGCGGCCCGACGGCATATTCGATGGCAGCCAGAGCGTCTTCGATCCACTCGTCCAGCTGTTCCATTGGCGCGACATCCCCGTTGCGATACTGGCACGCCATCCCGCAGTTGACCACCAGCAACGGTTCCGCGCCGAGGTCCTCGCTCATCTGCAGGTATTCGTGTAGCCCCAGTCCCTGTGTGGTGGTATAACCCCACACACACCAGCGGGATGGGCGTTCTGCGATGTCACCCAGTGTATCCCGCCAGCGCAGGGCGTTGCTCATGCGGTCGCCCTCCACAAAACAGCCGCCCGGAAAGCGCACAAAGGAGGGTTTCAGGTCTGCCAGCATCTGCGCCAGGTCTTTGCGCAGTCCGTTGGGGCGTCCCTTAAAGGTGTCCTCCGGCATCAGCGAAACCATGTCCAGCCAAACCGTGCCCGGAGAATCGGCGGTGATGACCAGACGCGCTTTGGGGTCGGTCGCACGCGCGGTGAGCGTTGCCGCAAATCTTTTCCATTCCTGACCGATTCCCCGCACCGTGTGCTGAGCGTACACCTGTCCGTTTGCTCCCTCCAGGCGGAATGTCAACCCACCTCGAAAGCGATCGTTCCTGCGGGCGTAAAAGGACAGGCGGTACCGCTTGCCCTGTTGTACGGAGATGCCCCAGTAGCCCTCGTTGACGAGGCTAGCCCTCGATGCTCCCTCGTCGATCTCCCAGAGCAGGCTGCGCGTGTTTCTGCTGTTGAGGGGACGCGAGGTATCTATCGCGATGCGGGACTTACCACCGCCGTCGTCAGCCAGTGTCCATGCCTGCGGCACTGCAGCGTCCTCGAAGGAACGGTTGCGCACCAACTCGGCATAGATTCCTCCGTCGCCTGCGTGGTTAATCTCCTCAAAGAAGATGCCCCACAACACAGGGCTGATGGGTGTGCCCCCCGCGCTGGCGTCTACATCTATTCTGGCGACCTGAGCCTGTGCGAGCGCAGAGGATAAGGCCACCAGAGTCGTCGCAAGGATGAAAACCCTGAGGAACCGCATCCGTATTCGACCTCCTCTATGAGCAGCTTCAGGCGTTACGCAGTTGCGATGAACACCCAGCCGGGCGCGCTTTTTCGGCGATACTAGAGACAGTTTTTCTGTCATGCTGAGAGAAAGCGAAGCATCTCTGCGTGTGACAATAGAGATTCTTCGCTCCGCTCAGAATGACATTCTATGTCGCTTTATATCACGAACTTTCCGGCGGTCTTCCAACTGCGTAACTGCTACGCTTTTTCCGTGTTCGTGATCATGCGAGGAGACACCTGCCGCCCCAGCAATCTTGCAGGTCAGCCCGTGCTTATGGTATACTGGGTTGCGCAAGCGTTTTGTACCTTGTCAAGTTGCAAGGGCGTACGCCACAGCCACACTCTGAGAAGCACGGAGCCAATGAGAGACTTCCTGCCTGAAGTTCTGGCAGTAGTGGGACCCACTGCGACCGGAAAGACGGAGGTGGGCATCCTGTTAGCGGAGGCGCTGGGCGGAGAGATTGTCTCTGCGGACTGCATGGCGGTCTATCGCGGGATGGATATCGGCACCGCCAAGCCCACGCCAGAGCAGCAGCAGCGCGTGCGCTTCCACCTCATCGATGTCTGCAATCCTGACGAACCCTTCAGTGTAGCAAGGTTCCAGCAGATGGCACTGGAGGCGATTCGGCAGATTCGGCAGCGTGGCTCGTTGCCGCTGGTGGTTGGAGGCACGGGGCTGTATGTGAAGGCGCTGCTGGATGGCTTCCACATCCCGCCTGCTGCTGCAGACGAGGCGCTGCGCCAGCAGCTGTGGCAGGAAGCAAAACGAGAGGGCAGTGCAGCCCTCCACGCGCGGCTGAAGGAGGTGGACCCGCTTGCGGCGTCGCGCATCCACCCCAACGACGCGGTACGCATCATTCGCGCGCTGGAGGTCTATCAGCTCACGGGGCGCCCCATTTCGGAGTGGCAGCGTCGGCAGCCTCCTGCAGAGGTGGGCAGAGTGCGTCGCTTCGGTCTGACCATGCCTCGTGAACTGCTGTACCGGCGCATCAACGAACGAGTGGAGCGGATGATTGCTCAGGGTTGGCTGGATGAGGTACGCCGGCTGCTGGAAGCGGGCTATGCTCCCAATCTGCCTGCGATGCGTTCGCTGGGTTACGGGGAGCTGGTACAGGTGGTTCAGGGGCGAAGGGATCTTTCAGAAGCCATCGCGCTGATACAACGTGAAACAAGACGGTTTGCCAAGCGTCAATTAACATGGTTCCGCGCCGACAAGCAAATCGAATGGATAGACGCTTCGCAAGGTGCGGAAGAGACAGCGAAGCAAATACTGCAGAGACTGCGAAGCGAGCAAGAACACACTTAATGGATTTTGGGATGGAGGGGAGCCCAAGACATGGCGAAGACTCAAATTAACTTGCAAGATGTTTTTTTAAACCAGGTGCGCAAAGAGAACATTGCCGTCACCATCTATCTGATTGGAGGCGTGCAACTGCGCGGGCTGGTTCGCGGTTTCGATGCCTTCACGGTGCTGCTTGATAGCCCGGGCAAGCCCACTCAGCTGGTCTACAAACACGCGATTACCTCGGTGGTGCCTTCCAGACCGGTCTCTACGTATCGCCCACCGGATGCTGCGGCACGAGCGGTCAGCGCACCCGCCGAAGGCGCCGAGAGCACGGAGACGCCTTCCGAGACTGCCTGATCGGTGCGCCGCGGTGACCAGCGGCAAAGGGGCGTTAGATACAGAGCAATCCCCCTGGCACAGCGAGGGGGGATTGCTTTGCGGGTTCTCGTAACTGAACATGGAAGTCTACGGAACAGGAGGTTGTGGGGAGCGCAAAGTGCAGTTTACCAAGATGCATGGCATCGGCAACGACTTCGTGGTGCTGGATTGCCTGAAGTCGGAAATTGCCGAGCAGAGTTTGCCTGAAATGGCACGCCGCCTGTGCGACCGACGGTTCGGCATAGGGGCGGACGGCTTGATTCTGGTGCTGCCTTCGCGGGTAGCGCACCTGCGGATGCGCATGTTTAACCCCGACGGCAGTGAGGCGGAGATGTGCGGTAACGGTATCCGCTGCTTCGCCAAATATGCCTACGACCGCAAGCACGTCACCAGCACGCAGATGAACGTGGAGACGCTGGCCGGCGTGAAGTCCCTGAAACTCAGCACGCAGGGCGGCAAAGTCGTCTCCGTCACCGTAGACATGGGCGTGCCCCGCCTTGCGCCGGAGGAGATACCGGTGCGCGTGGAGGGAGTGGAGAGCGTGATTGGGTATCCTCTGCGTGTGGCGGGCAGAAAATTGGAGTTCACCGCTGTCTCAATGGGCAACCCACACGCGGTTATCTTCCTGGACAACGTGGCTACCTTCCCGGTGGAGAAAGTCGGTCCGGAAATCGAGAACCACAAGCTGTTCCCCAAGCGCACGAACGTGCAGTTCGTTCAGGTGGTGAACACGCGCGAAATTATCGTGCGGACGTGGGAACGGGGCGCCGGCATCACACTGGCTTGTGGCACGGGGGCGTGTGCCTCCGTAGTGGCGGGCGCGCTGAATAAACTCACAGGGCGCGAGGTTTTGGTACACCTGCCCGGCGGAGACCTACAGGTGGAGTGGCTGGGTGATGGGCGTGTGCTGATGACAGGACCCGCCACCGAAGTGTTCGTGGGAGAGATAGAAGTCTGAACCGAAGGAGGAGAGAGATTTGCCTGCACGTGCATCTCGTCTGGATAAAACCCCACCCTATCTGTTTGGCGAAATCGCGAAGCTGAAGGCGAAGGCGCTGGCGGAGGGGCGCGACTTGATAGATTTCGGCATCGGTGACCCCGATCAGCCGACACCGCGCGATATTATCGACAATCTGTATGAGGCGGCACAAGACCCCGCCACCCACCGCTATGACGAAACACCTTACGGTGAGCCGTTCTTCCTGCAGGCGGTGGCGGAATGGTATCGCCGTCGCTATGCCGTGTCGGTGGACACCGAAGGGGAAATCCTGCTGCTGATAGGTTCCAAGGAGGGTTTAGCCCATCTGGCGTGGGCGTACATCGACCCGGGTGACATCGCGCTGGTTCCCGACCCTGCTTACACCGTGTATGCTATCAACGTGCGCATGGCGGGCGGCGAAGTTTACACCATGCCCCTCCAGCGTGAGAACGGATTCCTGCCTGACCTTTCGGCGATCCCGTCCGAGCTAGCGCGACGGGCGAAGCTGCTGTTCCTGAACTATCCGAACAACCCTACCGGCGCGGTCGCCACGCAGGAGTTCTACCGGCAGGCGGTGGAATTCGCCCGTGAGTACGACATCCTGCTGGTGAACGATGCGGCGTACTCCGAGGTGGTATACGACGGGTATCGCCATCCCAGCCTGCTGCAGATAGAGGGCGCGAAGGACGTCGCGATAGAGTTCAACTCGTTGTCCAAGATGTTCAATATGACCGGGTGGCGCATCGGTTTTGCGGCAGGCAACCGCGACGCCATCGCCAACCTGAACAAGATGAAATCCTACGTGGACAGCAAGCAGTTCGCCGCTATCTCGCGCGCTGCCGCATACGCCCTGCTTTACGCCGACAATACCCGCACGCTCAATCTCTACCAGAAGCGGCGGGACATTCTGGTGGAAGGACTTCAGTCCATCGGGTGGGACGTGCAGAAACCCAAAGCCACCTTCTACGTATGGGTTCCAACGCCCGGCGGCATTTCCTCCATCGAGTTCGCCAAGCAGTTGCTGGAGCAAGCGGGCATTCTGGCGATACCGGGGATCGGATACGGTGAACATGGCGAGGGCTACGTGCGCTTCTCCATTACCGTCAGCGGTGACCATCATGGCGAGCGGGTGGAAGAGGCAGTGCGGCGGATACGGGAGCGTTTCGGAAGGTAGGGTGCAGGGCAGCGGGTCATAGTGTTTACATGCAGGGCGAGCCTCCTGGTGAGCCACCCACCACCTGACCTCACACCGCCCACGATTGGAGTCGTGGGCGGATCTACTGCCATTGAACCGGCATCTTGGTAACCTCACCACTGGCCCAGGCGTCTAAAGGGCGACACGCTCGGAACAGAGGAGGGCTTCTGACGATGCCATCAGCGCCGCTTTTGCGCGTTCGCGCCGTTACGCGTGAAAGGCAACCGGTAGCGGGAGCGCACATCCTGCTCTGGCGCATGGTACCCGCCGGTAAACTGCAGCTCCTGCCGGGAGAGTGGAGAACCTCTTCTTCCGGCGAATTGCGCACCCAGCTTCCCCTGTCTTCTGAACTGCTCTCCATTGCCGGGGAGAACCAGACACCCCTGCGTTTTCTGGTGCTGGCATGGCATCCCCAGGCGGGGTGGGCGTGGAGCATCGGCACGCTGGATTCGCTGAGGGACGTCAAACTGCGGCTCACTTCGGGGGGACAGGCCACCTTCACCATGCAAAACTGCTTCGGCGAGTCCGCAAAGGGGCTGAAGGGAAGAACCGTTCAGTTACGGATACCCGGGGTGCCCGCGCCGGTGAACCTGCCCCCGATGCCGGACGCCGTTTTTCAGACGGATGCACAAGGCAAGCTGAGAGTGTTGTTGCCGGAAGGGGCGACTGCGTTTTGGGCGTGGGGCGGAGAACTGCCTGAGGGGATGCGCCAGAGGTTTCGCGACCCGATGCCGCTCCATGCCGCACCGGAACTGCGGGTACGCTATCATTTGGGCACACGAGAGGTACGCGGCCGGCTGATAGACTCTCGCACGGGGCGGCCATTGCACCAGGAGGCAGTGCTGTTGCATACGGAACCGGGCAAGTGGTTCAAAAGCATTCCTTGCGACTACCTGACCTTCACCGACGCGCAGGGATGGTTCACCGTTTACCTGCCCTATGCTACCAGCGGACCCATTGTGCCGACGGTATGCCGCCTGCCGCACGGGGCGGAGGTCTGGGCGAGCCTGTCCCCGCCGGGCACACGCCCGCCTGTAGAGACAGCCTGTGAGCGATGGGATCTGGGGGAAATCGCCATCAGCGCGCCGGACGGCGTTATTGCAGGCGAGGTAAGGGGAGCCGACGGTAAGCCGGAGCCTTTCGCACTGGTTGTTGCGCAGGGCAAAGAGACACCTGTGCCGGCGAGGACTCGGGAAATCGCCTGTCGCGTTACCACATGCAACGGAGTGCGCAAAACCCTGCGACAGCAAGTGCGCATCGCTGCACCACTTGCCTGTACCTTCACGGATGCACAGGGACGGTTCCGCCTGCTGGTGCGAGCGGGCGAGTGGCAGCTACGGGCGCACCCGACGCACGCGCCTAGCGAGCCAGCAGTGGCTTCCATGCCGTCTCTGCCCTGCCAGATACCCTTCGTGAGCACTGATACCCGATGGGTAACCGCACGGGTATCGACAGGTCAAACGGCAACGGTGCGGCTGCCGCTCAGCGCGGGCGATAGGGTTCGTCTGGTACGGGCGTAGTTTCACAGTAGCAGAACTTGGTGTCTGCCCCTAACCATATTGTCCGTATTTGCGCACCAGTTGCACCACCTGCGCATAGCGGGCGAGGCTGACCGTTGGCGGGATGGAGTGGTCGCTGTGGTACATGTAACCGCCTCCCTCCATCGCCACTGCCAGCTTGCTACGTATTTCCTCTTCCAGCTCCTCGTCGGTTCCGTAAGCCATCACGTCCGCGCTGATGTTGCCGAAGAAGACGATTTGCGTGCCGTAGAGCCGCTTCAGCTCGCGCACATCGTTGCCTGCCCGCGCCTCCAGTGGCTGAATGGCGTCGAACCCCGCCTCAATCAGCAGGGGGATAAACTGTCGCACATCACCGTCGCAGTGCAGCAGCATCGGTATTCCCTGTGCCTCGCACCATGCCTTTACCTTAAGGTGGCAGGGCATCAACAGCTCGCGGTAAGCACGGGGCGAAAAGAGCATCCCGTTCTTGTAGCACAGGTCTGAGAAGAACCACAACCCGTCGAAGGTGATGCCTCTCTGCACGCACAACTCGCACATCCCCAGCAGGAAGTCGGTGTAGGTGTTCAGGATGTCGGCGATGAGGTCGGGCTGTTCGGCGATCAGGGGCAAGGCGTTCTGGAAGCCCATCAGATGGTCCAGGATGTACCACATTGGCTCCACCGGCTCCGCCACCACGAACCAGTCCCGCTCACGCCAAGTGCGGTAGTTCTGTAGCATCCAGTCCGGAATCCGGTCGGGGCTAACCTGTAGGCGGGCTTTCACCTTAAGCCATTCGTCCCAATTCCGGACGGTGCATTCCAGTCGGGCGGGTGGGGCGTATGAATCTTTCCATTCCTTGACCACCAGCCCGTTGGCGTTGCGGTAGATGCGCCAGCGGTCGGTCTCTTCCATCATCTCTACCGGCAGCTGCAGCGAGCCATCGAAGCCGAAACGCTCGATGCGGTCCAGCCCAAAATAGTCCACCGGGTCTACGCCTTCGGGCAAGCCTTCCTGCTGCCAGCGCTGCAGCGTCTCAGGCCAGAAGGTGATGTCCAGCATGGGCACGCGGTCAGGGATACCACGTTTCAGCGTGATTCGGATGCGTTCTCTTGAGTTCATGCGTTTAGCCCATATTCTGCAGGAATGTAAAGAGAACCGTAGTTCATGTCTGCCCGCCGGCGGAGCGCATCGGCGTCTTCGGGCAGGTCGGCGATGGCGTCTTCGATCATGCCCAGCCACCGCTCTTCACGTGGCTCCGGAGAGAGACTGCCTTCGTTCACCGCACGGCGTATCTCCCCTGCGGCAAAGCGTGCCATCGCCAGCGTGCGGGCGTAGTGGTCGTCGCCAGCCTCCACGATGCGTTTGCCTGCCTCGTATACCACACTCGGGTCAAGCATCAGCGCTTGCGGGTCGCGATGATGATCGGACAGCACCAACAGGTCGCGTAGAGCCTTGCCCTGCCCCTGTTGGAGAGCGGTGTTCATCAAACGGCAGTCATAGGCAAGGATTTCGGTGAACACTGCCGGAGCATAGCCGCCCAGCAGGCGTACGTCCTGCACCGACTCGTTGCTCCACAGGTCACACACCGCCGCGGCGATATTGCCCAGCGGGGAAG
>JAPWUZ010000184.1 GCA_028275265.1 Armatimonadota bacterium
CAGGCATGTTATAATGATAAACAAGCTAGATAAAACAGACCGAACAACACAAAAAAGTGTACCGTTTCCAAGCAACACCGCGTCCATAATAATGACGAAGGAGGTTTGCCCCATGAATCGGCGAGAGATGTTGCAGTGGCTGGGTCTGGCAGGTTTGGCGGTGGTAGCCGGTTGTTCACGGCGAAGTAACGGACAGCCCGGTGCGCAGAAACCGCTGGATAGCGCGAGGAGCGAACACCTGAAGCGGGTGCAAAACACGGTGGCGGTTGCCTCGCGCGGCAGCGTGAAGGAGATGGTAGAGCGTGCCCTGCGCCCGCTGGGAGGCATTGAGAAGTTCGTGAAGCCGGGCGATACCGTCGTGCTGAAGCCGAATGCGGCATGGCTGCGTACCCCCGAACAGGCGGCGAATACCAACCCCGAAGTCATCGCTGCACTCATCGAACTGTGCAAAGCGGCAGGTGCGAAACGCATCTTGATTGCCGAGCATACCTGCGATGAACCTGCTACCGTTTGCTTTGAGATGAGTGGGATTCGCCGCGTGGCGGACGCGGCCGGCGCTACGATAGTTAACGCCAACAACAAGGGGATGTATCGCCCTGTCCAAATCGCAGGCGCAAAGGTGTTGAATCAGACCGAAGTGGTGCGCGACGTGCTGGAGGCGGACTGCTTTATCAACGTGCCCGTCGCCAAAGACCACAGCGCCACCCGCCTGACGCTGGGGCTGAAGAACCTGATGGGCATTGTGTGGGACCGCCAGACCTGGCACGTGCAGGGTGTACACGAGTGCATCGGCGACTTCGTGCTGGCGGTGAAGCCACACCTGACTATCATCGACGCCACCCGGATTCTGGTCACCAAAGGACCGAAGGGCCCCGGCGAAGTGCGCCAACCCAATCAGGTTATCGCCGCGGTGGACCCGGTGGCGGCGGATGCCTTTGCCACCACGCTGTTCGGGCTGAAACCGGAGGACATCGGCTACATCATGCACGCGCATCAGCTGGGCGTAGGTGAGGCGCGCCTCAACCGCCTGAACATCACCAGGGTATAGCCGATGAGCACGGTCGCGGAGGCACGCAAACGGTTTCGGGAGACAGGGCGGGTGCGTCCGCGCTTCTGGCGGATGCAGAACGTTCGGCGTATCGTACAGGTATTGTTCCTCGCCCTGTTCCTCCTTCTGCTGACGTTCACCGTGTATCCCGTGCGATCCCCAATTCCGGTGGACTTCTTCTTCCGCGCCGACCCTCTGGCGGTGCTGAGTACCTTTATCGCCTCACGGGAGGTTATCGGCGCGCTGATCCCTCTGGCGGGGTTTATGTTACTGCTGACGGTGGTACTGGGCAGGTTCTTCTGCGGCTGGTTCTGCCCCATGGGCACCGTGATCGACCTGTCCGACCGCTTTCTGGTGCGCTGGAAACGGCGGGCGGCAGGTGAGAAAGGCTTCCCGCAGGTGAAATACTACATTCTCGCGGCGGTGCTGGTGTCCGCGCTGTTCTCCGCACAGGTCGCTTACTTCTTCGACCCCTTCGCCATTCTAACGCGCACGGTAGTCTGGGTGCTGTACGCGCCGGTGGCGTTGCTGGGGCGAATGGTCACCGGCTCACCGGCGGTGGCGGACTGGATGCCCGCGCTGACGCAGATACCGTACATCCCTGAAATCCAGCCGCACTACCGCATGAACCTGCTGGCGGCGCTGCTGTTCGCGGGCATCCTCGCGCTGGGACTGGTCAGTCGTCGGTTCTGGTGCCGTAACCTGTGCCCGCTGGGCGCGTTGCTGGCTCTGCTTTCCGGCTGGGGCATCGTGCGCCGGCAGACCAAATCCGACCAGTGTATTGCCTGCCACCGCTGCGACCGCGAGTGCAAGATGGGCTCCATCCTGCCGGATTCGCAGCGCTATCTGGCACGGGAGTGCATCTACTGCTATAACTGCGTGTCGGTGTGCGCACCGCAGGCAACCTCCTTCCCCATTACCCTGCGACGCGAGGGTTTCGAAACCAAAACCGATTTGAACCGCCGTCGGCTGCTGGGCTTTGGCGCACTGGGGCTGTTGTGGGCGGGCATCTCGGTGGGCGATACGGGGTCGAAAACGGTCGGCAACTCTCCCATCAAAGCGTCCAGTCCCGCCCGCATCCGACCGCCCGGCAGCCTGCCTGAGGAGCAATTCCTGCAGAAATGCGTGCGGTGCAGTCTGTGTATGAAGGTCTGCCCCACCAACGGATTACAGCCCGCCCTGAGCGAAGCGGGCATTGAGGGGTTCTGGACACCCATCCTCGTGCCGCGTATCGGGCACTGCGCCCAGCACTGCACCGCCTGCGGCGACGTTTGTCCAACCGATGCCATCCAGCCCTTTACCCCGGAGGAAAAGAAGTACCTTTTCATCGGAAGGGCGTATATAGACAGGAGTATGTGCATCGTGTGGGCGCAGGATAAGAAATGCCTGGTGTGCGATGAGCACTGTTCCTACCGCGCCCTGCACTGGAAGGTGGTGGACGGACTGCGCCGTCCGTTCGTGAACGAGTACCTGTGCACCGGCTGCGGCGAGTGCGAAGCCAAATGCCCGGTGCAACCCGTGGCAGCCATCCGCGTTACCACGCTGGGTGACCTGCGTCATTTGACCCGTGAGGCGCAAAAGCGATTCTACGAGCGACATCTGGAGAAAAAGGAGTGAAGCAGATGCCATCCCGAAGAGAGTTTCTCAAGGACCTGATGATGCGAGGAGCGGGAATATACACTCCCGCGGCGGTGTTCGCTGCCCTGCTACAGGAGAAAAAGAACCCGCAAAGCACGGTGGTGGAGGTGAAGAACCCCAATGTGCAAGGTGAGGGGCACCGCATCCGCCAGGAAGTGGTGCAGGCGATGGTCTTCGAGGCGGTGCGCCGCCTCAGCGGCGAGAAAACGGATAAAAACGCCTGGAAACACTATTTCAAGCCGGAGGATGTGGTGGGCATCAAGGTCAACTGCCTGTTCGGACGAGGCGCATCCACCCATCCCGAAGTGGTGATGGCGATTGTGGAGGGGCTGAAGCTGGCGGGCGTGAAACCGGAGAACATCATCATCTGGGACCGCAGCGATGGCGACCTCGCCAAGTCGGGATATACCCTGAACCGCGAGGGACCCGGCGTGAAGTGCTACGGCACCAATGGCGACTATGAACCGACGCCTACTCGAAACGGCTCCTTCAACGGACGCCTGAGCAAGATTCTCACCGAGCGTATCACCGCGCTGGTGAACGCACCCATCCTGAAAGACCACAGCATCGCCGGCATCACCAACGCCTGCAAAAACCACTATGGTTCCTTCGACAACCCCGGCGCACATCACGGTAATAACTGCGACCCCTATCTGGCAGACCTGAACGCCCTGCCTGCTATTCGCCAGAAGACGCGGCTTATCATCTGCGACGCCATCCGCCCCATCGCGGAAGGGGGACCCGGCTTGCGGGGCGACTACGCCTGGGACTATAACGCCATTCTGGCGTCCACCGATCCCATCGCCATCGACACCGTCGGCTGGCAGATTGTGGAGGCTCGGCGTAAGGAAATAGGGTTGCCGCCGCTGGCGCAGGTGGGGCGTCCCGTGCGCTATCTGCAAACCGCCGCGCAGATGGGCATCGGCACGAATGACCCAAACAAAATCAAATTGTTGCGCGTCGGGTAAGGACGACCACAATGTTAGGGGCAACCTCAATGTAGGGGCAACCACAATGTAGGGGCAACCACAGGGGGTTGTCCTGTAATCACCAACCAAAACCGACGGGGGCAACCACAGGGGGTTGCCCCTACCACACAACCGTCCTCGCGGGCAACCACAGGGGGTTGCCCCTACAGGGCGCGACTGACGGTGTCCTCCAGCGTCTGTATCGTGTGCTGCGGGTCATAACCCTCCAGCCGCAGTACGATGTTGCCCTCTTTGTCGATAACGAACAGCGTGGGCAGGTTTTTTATCTGATACGCACCTTTCACAGTGGCTTCGCTGTCGAGAGCGATGGGGTAATTGACCTCCATCTCTTTCACGAACTGTTGTACCTCTGCGGGATTCGTCACATCCACCGCCACCCCGATGACCTCCACATTCCGGTCGCGGTGGCGGTTGTAGAACTGAATCATCTTGGGCATGGTAAAGCGGCAGGGCGCGCACCACGTCGCCCAGAAGTCCAGCACCACCACCTTCCCTTTGTAGTCCGCCAGCGTTTTGGTCTGTCCGTCCAGCAGGTGGAAGGTGACGTTAGGGGCAGTGTTGCCTTCTCCCAGCGGCTTCGGCGGCTGGAAGGCGTAGATGACCAGTCCCGCTATCAGCACGATAAGCACATACACAACCGTGCGTCGCATCCCATCACCTCTTGCGTGTTCTCGATAGTTTGATACGCCGAACCGTGCCTGTGGATTCCCGCCATCCGAATACCCCTCACCTCACATAGTCGGCATCCTCTGGTCGCCAGATGGTGTCGCGTACGGTGAGATAGAGTGTCCGCGCGGCGTCAGCGCGGGTGATGGGCCCTTCGGGGAAGAATCGCACTCCCTCCTCCTGCAACGCCTCCGTGCCATCCCACAACAGGGAGGTGATATGGCGTTTACGCAAGGTTGCAATCGCCGACGCAAACGGCGAATCCGGCGGTACGTCCAGATAGCGCGCCTCCTGCGCGGGGGCGGGTGTCCACTGCCCCAGTTTCACCATCACGCCGACCAGCCACTGCACGAACAGCTCGCGCGAAATGGGGGCATCGGGGCGGAATTGGGTATCTTCCGGCTGGATGACACCTGCCGCCACCAGCAACTCCACCGCCCGCCGTGCAGGGTGGTCTTCGGGAAGGTCGGCGTATGGCACTGCAGGGCGCGCATACTGGAGTGACGGATTTCCCTGCTGCAGGCGATACGCCAGCCACCGTGCGGCATCGGCGCGGGTCAGCATTTTCTCCGGCTCGAACCGCTCCTCCGGGAAGTACCCCCTTGCGGCAAGATACTGGATGGCGCGGAAGCCGTGCGTTTCCGCCGTCACGTCGGGGAACCAGTACAGGTACACGCCGTAACGCAGCAGCACCTCCTGCACCAGGCGCGAGGGGACGCGTTTGGGCTCGGTGTCGTAGCGCAGGGCGAGCGCCGCCGCCGCTCCCGCCGCCTGCCCCATGTTCATGCGCACCGGCTCCATGCGCAGCGTACCGTAGGCGACATGCGTGGCGGACACCGCCGTGGAGACCAGCACGTTGCGCAGCCGCAAGGGCAGCAGGATACCGAACGGCACCTGATACCATGGAGTATACTTGACCAGCCAGAACTCGCCCTCACCCATGTCGGGAGAGTCCCAGTCGGTCTTGGGTTGCACGGCATGGGAGTCCATCGGGTAGTCGCCGATGGCGATGGAGTCGGGGCGGAGGCGTTCTCTCGCCTTCCAGACGTCGCTTTCGTTCATCAGCACGTGCCCCATGATGCGCCGAGCCTCGCGCACATACAGCTGTG
>JAPWUZ010000183.1 GCA_028275265.1 Armatimonadota bacterium
GGTCCTGCTGCGTGGAAACCGTTCGCCAGTAACTCAGACTGAAACCATCCCACAAGCGTTTCACCAAAGTCACGGTCACCGGCTGATACCTGTCGTACTCGATACGGAATTCGCGAAGCTGGAGTGCCTCCTCGATGCCGCGTTCCAGCGGCGAGAATATCTGCGGGACGTAAGCGGAGGTGAAGAGGTTCGCCACCTCGCGCTGCAACACCTGTTCCACATTGCGTCCGCTCAGCAGCTCTTCCAGGGTACCCACGCCCAGCGCACGCGCAATCTGCTGGGTGGACAGATCGGGCGGGTCGGAACGAAACTCGGTTCGCGGCCCCTCGGGTGAGGTAATTGCCCCGCTCACGAGTACCGTTATCTCGTAGCGGCGCATCCCTCCCGTCGGCGAAGCCATGCTGAGGCTGGTCTTCGCCTGCACGTCCACGCCCAGCCGAAACGGATTGTCACCCGGAACGGGATAATCCAGCACAATGCTACCTCCGCGCTCCAGGCGGAAGCGGGCGGTGGGGAAGTAGGCATAGCCGCGCTCCAGACCCAACTGCCCGTGAACCACCGGCTGCTGTAGCGTACCACCCAGTACAATGTCGCCGGACGCCTGCGCGGAGAGCCGGGGACTGTTGAGCCACATCCCCTCGCCAACGCGCAGCACCACATTGTTGAAGCGGGGATTGACGGGTAAAGGACGTGGTTCCGTTTTCTGCTCCGGGAAGCTTGCCGGCAGGGTGAACACCCCTCCACTGGCGGTAATCATGCCTTCTATTTGTGGGCTCTCCGCACTACCTGTTACTTTCAGGTCTCCATCCAGAAAAGTGCGTATCTGCTCCCCATACTGACCAGACAGGTTGCGTTCCTCCAGCCAGAATCTCTCCAGGCGCAGGCTGGCGTCGATGGACTCACCCTCCTGCCCGCCGAATCTTATCGCGCCGGAACCGACGAGACGTCCACCCCGTGGGCTATCGCCCACAGCCGTCAGCTCCGCTATGCGAACCGTCTCGTTCTCCAGCCGAATCAGCGCACGTACGTCCCGCAGTCCTGTTGCCAGTGTTCCCGTGCGCAACGAATCCGCACTCAACTGCATTTCACCCGAGAGCCTCGGCGCGGCCCGCGTGCCCGCCAGATTTACCTTGAGCGACCACTGCCCTGTGGCTTGCCTCACCTTCGCGGCGGGCAGGTAAGCGAGCAACGCGCCCAGCGGCTGAGGAGCTGCTTCCATGTGGAGGTCTACCGGCTCGTTGTCCGGCACTTCCAGAGGTTTCCAGTGGAAGGGCAGGCTACCCCAGATGCGCAGCTGTCCATCAGGCTGTGCCAGCACGACTTCCGATATGTCTATCTTTCCTTCAGAAAGTTGAACTTTACCTGTCAATACACGGTCTGCGCGCACCGCCCCAAACTGAGGCTCTTTGAGTGCGAGCGTCAGCACGAGGTTGGGAGAATCGCTCTTACCTGCCGCCTCAAGAGCGGCCATCTCCAGCTTACCACGTATCTCGGTCGTCTGAGGTATCCACCGCTGGAACCAGGAGAGGTCTACATTGTAAGCCTCTGCGCTGAGATTCAGGCTGCCGTCGGAACGGTAGATACCCGATGCGGTCACGCGGTGCTCTTCGTTTGCCAACACAGCGTTTTGCAGATACCATGAGCCATCGGCGTCCCGGCGCAGGTCTGCCTGCAACGTGCCCAGCGCGCGTCCGTCTATCTCGATGCCCGCCACCCGCGCCGAGGCTTGCGCGTTCAGGTTTTCGCCCTCTCCCCACAGACGGAAGGGCACGGTGGCTGTGCCAGTGATACGCCCCAGCTCGCGCAGCACCTCGCCCAGGCGGGGTGCCTTTTCATGGAGCCACACGCTATCCAGCGCCCGCTGGCTCAGCTGCTCCAGCGAGGAGATGGACAGTGTTCCCTCGGCGTCTACCGCGCGCGGTGAGCTGGCAAGGCGAAGATAACGGAGCGTGACCTCCGCCTCCGGGCTGGCGAGGTTTGCGTTGCGCACGTTCAACCCCTCTTTGCTCCACTCCACTACCGCATGTCCGCTGCTCCACCTCAACACGTCCCACGCCGCGTTCGTGGTCTGCAGTTCGGCACGAAACTGCGGTTCGCGGTCGGTGCCGGAGAGGACGCCGCGCAACGATACCTCTCCGCTGATATCTTGGGGCGCATCGTCGGGCAACAGCGGACGCACCTGAGCCAGAGGCAGGTTTTCACCTTCCAGGCGGAACGAGAGCCTGCCTTCGTTATCCCGCTCGCCTTCGCCTTTCAGCACGCCGTCCCCCAGCCGGGCTGAAACAGGAGCCACTTTAATCATACCATCTTCGTAGCGAAGGGAGCCCCTGAGGTCGGTCAGGCTCCAGTGCTGAACCTGTACGGCAGGCGCACTCCATGTGATGTCGGCGGAGGGCGAGCGCAGGCTACCCGCGACGTGAAAGAACACCCTGCCGATAGCCTGCACAGCAGGCAGACTTTCGTCGTTCGGTTGCTCACGCAGAGCCCTCAGCCCCTCCTCGGCATCCAGGTTGTTCGCCACACCGTCCACGACCAGGCGCGCCTTCTGGGCATCCAGCGGCTGTTGCAGTTCTGCCTGCCAGGTTACCTCCATCGGTGGGCGACGCAGGATGCCTCCTTGCACGCGCACCACCTGTGGAGACGCCTCCACACGCGCGACAAGATAGTCCACGTCCCAACGGCGCCACTGCAGGTCTGTCGCCTCGATGACCCCGCGAAAAACCGGTTCGCGGAACGTGCCCTCCAGTTCGCCCCGTGCGTACATCCATGCGGAGGGAACATCACCTTCGTGTCCCATCTTTGGGGCAAGCCGTTCCACCCATGGCGCCAGCAACACTTCGTCGGCACGCACACGCAGAGCAAGCCTCTGTGCAGTCAGGTCTACCTGTCCCGACACATACGCCGAACCCGTCCAGTCTTCGAGTACCGCGCCGTCGATGTGCAATGTTCCGGGCGTCCAGCGCAGCCTTGCCTGCGCCTGTTCACACCTCCAGAGTTTGCCTGCCAGGCGTTCGCCCGACACGTTCACCACGATGCCTGGCTTCTGCAGGCTACCGTGAGCCAGCCCCTCACCACGCACCACACCCCGCACGTCCTTTGGCAGAAACGCTTGCAGACGTGCAAGATGGATGCCATCCGCCCGCCATCGCGCGGCGAAGTTCCACCCGTTCTCTTTCCACAACACCGCCTGCCCCCGAACGTCGCCTCCCGCAGCTTGCAAAGCAACCTCCGGCAGCAGCACGTATTGTGCATTCAGCATAAGTTTTGCGTTCAATTTTTGCACATTTACCTTCTGAACGCTTGCCCTTTCGGTATGCACACTGCCCTGAATATGCGGTTTCGACGGTGTTCCCCGTACGGTCAGGCTGGCGCTTACCGGAGCCGTCAGCACCACCTGCGGCGCATATCGACGCAGCCAGGGCTGCAACTCGCGCGGCGGTATCTGGCGGGCATCTATGGACAGGTGCATGGTGAGCTGGGGCTGCCACTGTATCGTCCCGGAGGCAAGCACTTGTCCTGAGCCTGCGCTCGCGCGGGCGCGCCATGTGGCAACACCTGTTCGGAAATCCCCAGAGCCGTTGATGTTGGCAAGCGAAAGAGTGCCCTGCGGCAGTCGCCACCGTGCCCGTGTTGCCCGTACGCTGGCTGTACCGCTGTAGTGGACGCGCTTCTGAGCATCGGTATATACCCACACCGTGCCTGTCGCGCGGGCGTCACCGGGGTCGAGCACGGGCAGGCGCACATAACGCATCAGCGACGACACGGGCACGTCGGAGGCGTCCACGCGCAGGCGCAATTGCCTGTCTACCACCCAGCCATCCACTTGCGCCTGAAAGCTAGGGATTGCCTCGCCGTGCGTGAAGTGAAACGCGGTGATACCGACATCGGAGCGTATTTGCCCGTTCACCTGCCGCAAGATAGCGTGCAATGTGGGGCGCGCTTTGCGGTCCTCAAAATAGAGCGTGGCATCGGTGATGCGCACCGTCCAGAAAACGTCCGCAGGAGGGCGACGGCGTTTGGGGATGAGGGGAGAAAAGTTCCAGCGTCCATCGGGCAGGCGCACGGCACGTGCGACGGGATGGGTGACCTCAATCTGGGGTTGACGCGAGAACAGCTGGCTAACGGATACCTCGCGCGCCGCGACCAGAGGTTTCTGAGGAGAAAAAGGGTCACCCAGAAAAACATTGCGTGCGATGACCCTGCCCCTCGGCAGGTCGGTTACGATTTCCCCGACCAAGATGGGTATCCGCCACTGCTCCTGCGCCCAGCTGATGCCCGCCTCTACCGCCTGTTGCTGGAAGCCCGGCGCCGCCTGCCAGAGGTAAAAGGCACAAACAGAACATATCCATACCAGCGGCGCAACCACTACCAGCCAGGTGATATATCGGCAGGCACGACGGCTGGTCAACGCACTTCCACACTCCCCTGCGCGGCTTCCATCTGCGCCAGACGCTCTGCCATCACCTTGCGGGAGAACGCCTCGGCATTGTATGAACTGCGCACGAAAGGCGCGGAGGCAACGAACAGAAAGCCCATCTCCTCGCCGATGCGCCGGTACTCGGCGAATACGCTGGGATGCACGTACTCTACCACAGGCAGGTGGTTCATCGTGGGACGCAGATACTGACCGATGGTCAGGCAGTCCACCCCGGCGTCGCGCAGGTCGCGCATGGTCTGTATCACTTCCTCTTTGGTCTCACCCAAACCGACCATCAGCCCCGACTTCGTGTAGATTTCGGGCCTGATGCGTTTGACATAGTACAGCAGGTCGATAGAGCGCCAGTACTTCGCCTGCGGGCGCACCAGATGCTGCAGACGCTCCACCGTCTCCACATTGTGGTTGTAGATGTCGGGTTCGGCGTCGGCAACCGTCTTGATGCACCAGCGGATGCCTTTGAAGTCAGGCGTCAGCACCTCGATGATGGCACCGGGTATCTCCTGGCGCACCGCGCGGATGGTGGCGGCGAACTGTTCCGCACCGCCATCCTCCAGGTCGTCGCGTGTGACGGAGGTGATGACCACGTGCTTCAACCCCAGATGTTTTGCCGCCAGCGCGACACGCCGGGGCTCCAGCGGGTCCACCGTTTCACCACGCCCCGTTTTGATGGCGCAGAAACCGCAGGCGCGCGTGCATACATCGCCCAGTATCATGAAAGTGGCGGTACGCTTACTCCAGCACTCGGTGAGGTTCGGACAGCGCGCGCTTTCGCATACCGTGTGCAGCTGCAGCCCTTTGACGAGACTGTCCACTTCCTGTATTTGCCCGGGGCGCGGGGCGCGTATGGTTAACCACTCGGGTAGTTTTCGATTCATGTTGTGTTCCTTTGTTCCGGGAAGTCTGCCAGTAGAATTATATCCTTCCGGGGGAGGGCGTGTAAAGGAGGGAGCGCTTACCGCAGAGGACAGAAAGAGGCAGGGAGCTCCCTGTGTCCTGTGCGGTAATGGGATAT